>CAYRVZ010000094.1:0-9740 GCA_964427815.1 uncultured Saprospiraceae bacterium
AATTCTTTAGGTATCTTCTTGCCATTGATTACCGTAAACTGTGCCATCATGGGTGGCTCATTGTTCATGATTTCAAGAGAATATAACTTGTCAGAATCCGTAGCTTATGGGCTTGGTGGCGGCTTTGGTTGGTTCTTGGCGATAGTGGCTTTTGCTGCGATAAGAGAAAAAATGGCTTATTCTAATGTGCCGGCGCCTTTGCGTGGTCTTGGAATCGCTTTCATTTTAACTGGATTGATGGGCTTAGCCTTCATGAGCTTAGCGGGTATTACGTTCGATAATATTTAAAATTAAGATCTAAGATGTTAACAAACATTGCAATATCAATATTAGTTTTTAGTGCAATTGTCCTGCTACTCGTAGTAGGATTACTGCTTGCTAGAAAAAAACTAATGCCCCAAGGGCAAGTGACTCTTATCGTTAATGGCGACAAGGACAACCCAATCACAGTGGATCCAGGTTCCAACCTGCTTACAACTTTGGCGAATCAAAATATATTCTTACCTTCTGCATGTGGAGGAGGGGGTACTTGTGCCATGTGTGAATGTAAAATCCATTCAGGTGGGGGAGAAGCTTTACCTACCGAGATGAATCACCTTTCGCGAAAGCAAGTCGCCGAACATGAGCGACTAGCTTGCCAAGTAAAAGTAAGAGAAGATATGGAGATTGAAATTGCTCCAGAAATTTTCGGAATTAAAAAATGGGAATGTGAAGTCGTCTCTAATTACAACGTAGCTTCTTTTATTAAAGAGTTTGTTGTGAAACTGCCAGAAGGTGAAATATTGGATTTTGAAGCGGGCGGATATATACAGATTGATGTACCCAAGATTGAAGTTGACTTCAAAGAAATGGACATTACGGCACATCCCCGTATGGGAAAAGCACCCGATGAATTTAAAGCGGAATGGGACAAATTCAACCTTTGGCCTTTGAAAATGAAAAACCCCGAACCTATTTTTAGGGCATACTCTATGGCTAATCATCCAGCCGAAGGTAATATTGTCATGCTGAATATTCGAATTGCAACACCCCCTTGGGATAGAGCGAAGAATAATTGGATGGATGTCAATCCGGGTATTTGTTCTTCTTATGTTTTTGGGTGTAAACCAGGTGATAAAGTTACCATTTCAGGCCCTTACGGGGAATTCTTTATTAAGGAAACGCCAAAAGAAAAATTATACATCGGTGGTGGAGCGGGCATGGCGCCTTTACGTTCACACCTGTTTCACTTGTTTCATACCGAAAAATGGAGAGGTTCTAAAGTGAGTTATTGGTACGGAGGTCGTACTCGTAAAGAGTTGTTCTATATGCAGGATTTTGCAGACATCGAAAAGGAATTTGATAATTTTAAATTCTATGTGGCCTTGGATAATCCGTTGCCAGAAGATAATTGGACGTTGAAAAAAGACATGCAAGATGAAGAAGGAGATGGCTTTAAAGGCTATGTGATGCAGGTGCTTTTTGATGAATACTTAAAAAATCATCCAGCACCCGAAGAAATCGAATACTACTACTGCGGTCCACCAATGATGGCAAAATCCATCATGGATAAGTTAGATGCGCTAGGCGTTCCAGAAGAAAATATTGCTTTTGATGACTTTGGATAAATAATTTTCTCAAAAAGATTTTAAAACAGCTTAGGAAGATAAAACCTACCGTCATGAGTTTGGCTTTGGACCCAGAGGGTAGTGGTCCTGATACCCACTATAAAGTGTTACAAGCAACTGCAGCTGCTGTTCGTATTTATATTGTGTCTCAGTAATCTTTTCCGCAAAATAGATGCTATTCCATTATACTTTAAATATTTCGTTGAAAACGGTGTTCAATTTTTTGCCCTGCTAACTAGGGCGGTATGAACCAGTTATTGGATAGCAGTCCAATTCCTCCCCAAAAATCAGTCCATATATATAAAACAATGCTTATCTTTGTTCTTATTAATCAAAAATTGAATTGAAATGAAAAATTTAACTTCTCGGCTAAGCCTTTTTGCCTTAGTTTTATTGGTGGTCTCTAGTTGTAAACCAAAGCTTGATATGGATTTTGTTAACAGCTTAATCGGATCTCAGACCAAGATTACTGAAACCATTGATGCATTTACCGCAAGTAACAAGTCTATGGAGACGGCTTCAAAAACATTTGCAGCGCAAGCTGATGAAATGATGAAAGCAGATCCAAATTCAGGCGCTAGCGGCCTGATGAGTCAAATTACTTCTCTAATGGGAAATAGAGGCTCTTTATTGAAAAACTTTACAGCTTTGACGCCTATGATTACAGGCTTAATTAGTAAGTACAAAGGTGGAGATTTGAAAATCAAAGATGCTAAATCACAATTTGAAGAAATTCAAGGTAAACTTAACGGCTATGTTGGGGAAGCTGGAAAGAGTGATAAGATGTTTGGAGGTTTAAAAGGTAAGTTCATGGACATGTTTCAGGCTTATCAAGCAACCAAAAAATAATCGCACTTTTACGAATTAAAAAGGTCACTTAGTTTTACTAAGTGACCTTTTTTTATCGTCGTATAAACCTCTATTACAAGAAGTAAGTCACCATAAACATCAAAATGGAAACGACAAACCCAACCATAAATACATTGTAGGAAATAGTTAAATAGCGATATTTTTTATCTAATATTTCTCCTAGTGCATATAAAGCTGCAGTCATACTAGACAATATTGCGGAGCCGTCACGTAGTAAGGTGTCCATTTGATTTTGATATTCTTTTTTGCTAAATTTGCGAAAGCCCATGAAGGAAAACATGTTGTCCACTTCGGTTTCATCATTTGGTGTCAGATTCGGGCGGGATGCCAATATCGCAAAAATTAAGGAGCCGACTGCCGCTATTAAAAAAATCAAAATTGGAACAATCACCATGGGGTTTACGCTATTGGCGGCTCTTTGAAAATTATAGGTCAACAAAGATATCAGCACAGATACCAAAATGGAATTTACACTTATCATGATCCGAGCCTTATTGTCAGAGATATCAACCAGCTTCGTATGATAATCAAAACTAGTCCGAAAAAAGGTCTGTACTTCACGGGTAGGTTCTTCAGCCGTAATTCCACCAAACAACTCCGTCTCTAGTTGTTCTTTAGCTACGCTTTTATTGATTTTGTTTTCTAAATTGGCTTTATTTTCCGAAAGGATAGTTTGATATCTAGCTTTCGCAAAATCAGTGTTAAAAGAAATGGGACGCATTTGACTATAAAACCAACTTCTGACCACGGACTTTCTAATAATTTCGCCAGTCATCAGTTGTTTTTCGGTTCGATATAAAGTTAAGTAAATATCAAATTCATCCCCGAAAACTATGGAGTTCCAGGCATCTTGGTATAGTTGACTCGCTTGAGTACCCGCTAATTCATTCGGGACGAGACATTCTAAGATGGATTGACTCTCAGTGGATTGGGCTCCTATCTGACGCAAGTACTGGGAAACCACTTGCCTAGAAGCTTCAATGGCTTCCTCATAATTAAGCGCAAATCCTACTTGTGAAAAAATAGCGGCAACCTTTGCCTGTTCAATGGCTGAGGAGGGGAGCTGTTGTCCTACTCCGATTTCTTGAACCCTATGGCTCAATTTGCTTGCCAATCCACTATTGTGCATGGACAATTTGGGTTGAGCATGCTCGAGATACCATGCCGCAGCATATTGTTCTGCTTCTTCAAATATAGCCAAAGTATAATGTTTAAGTGTTTCAATAAGCTTTCAGCCTGTTGATTGAAGGTCAAATATATACAATTAACATTTACTTTAACATAAAATACTATAAAATATGCGTTTTTCTCAACATCATTCCTGTATTTGGGTTATCATTGGACATTACTTTATTCGTGAGCTACTCGATTTATCAGTAGCTCCTTCATTAAATTTTTACAATGGATATTCTAGACCTGCTCAAACAACAAATGACGCCAGATGTCATTAATGGCTTAACACAAAAAATTGGAGCCGAAAACCCACAACAAACGGAACAAGCAGTCGATAGTGCTTTGGCTACCTTAGTCGGTGCAATGAAAAATACGACTCAAAACCCAGAAAAAGGCGCCTCATTTTTGAGCGCATTGGATCGGGATCATGACGGAAGCGTTTTGGATGATATTACTGGTTTTATTGGCGGTAATTTTAATAACCAACGTGCGGGTAACGGCATGGGTATCATCAAACACTTAATGGGTAACAAACAAGCGGGTGCGTTTGACATGATTTCGAAAATGAGCGGTTTGTCTAACAACCAATCAGGTAGTTTAATGGCTACATTGGCTCCTCTTGTCATGGGTATGCTTGGAAAACAACGCAGTCAGGCTAGTAGCGGCTTTGGAGTTAGCGACATTTTTAGTCTATTGACGGGTAGCATGGATAATAATAGAGGGCGTGTACAGCAGCAGAGTGTTATTGAAAAATTCTTAGATGCGGACGGAGACGGCAGCATCATTGATGACATCGCTGGGAAAGTCGGTAAAGGCTTGTTAAATAAGCTTTTTGGAAGATAAGCAATATTTGTGTTTTTAGGCTCAAAAGCCCATCTGAGGAATGAAGCTAAAAAAAAGCACGATTAACTAGCTACTAAAATAAAAGCCACCTTCATTTATGAAGGTGGCTTTTGTTTTAGTATTCCCTTTTCGAAGGAATTTTCAGAATAGAAGCAAACAGAGGCAAATTCTGGAATCACCCTTATCGAGTTTTCATTTTATAGATGACCGAAGTTTCTATCTCTTTAATAATAGGCTTAGTATCTTCCGACAAAAAGACATAGAACTTCGTATCTTCTAATTCGGCTTCTTTGACCTCTGGTTCAAATTCCACTTTTTCGGTAATGAATCGCTTTTCTCGGGCTTCTTGCGCAAGCAATTCTTTTTCAGATTCATTTTTGGCCTGCTGCACATATATGGACTGAATCACTAGTACCGCATCATAATTGCCTGCATAGACGGATTTAGGATTGATGGGCATGTCATGTGACAATTTAAACGCCACCCGATCGAAATCATTAAAATGATGTCGTTCAATCAAGCCAATCAACTTTTTTGCATATTTAGGATCGGTCGCATACCCTGCTTTTTGCAGGCCTCTAGCCCATCCTTTGTAATCAAAAGAACCTTTTTCAAATAGTTTTCTATATCGGTTGCCAGAGGACAAAAAAGCAGAATGATCTCTCCATGAATCCTCTGGATAGTCATACTTCCTAAATGCCGATTTTTTGACAAACCTTTTATTGTGTTTGTATTCCGCGGATTTCATGACAACCGAAGAACCTTCCCAGTTACTACGACTTTTGATGCCAAAAAAATTATTGTGGGTGCGAGCCAGCTGACTAGTCCCATGTTTGGACTCTAAGAAGGCTTGCGCTAAAATAATACTCGCTGGAATGTCAAATTCTATCATCTGCTGAACGGCGATGTGCCCGTATTGCTGTGTAAAGGAATTTACTTCTTCTTGACCGTAACCAAATAAGGAAAATGGGAGTAAAACAAATAGAAATCTGATGTATTGCTTTTGCATACTTTGGGTTGTTTAGACTACAAAATGAGTAAGTCAATAAATCATTAACTTACACCCAAAGCCAAAAATATTCTCATAGTATGTTTGATCTGTGGGATATACTAGACATAGCAAGGAAAATGCCAAGATGTTATTAAAAATTAAATCCGAAGAGAGATGGATCGTGTCGTATTATTATTAGTTTTTATATCGTTTTCGGTGCAATTGAGCTTTAGTCAAGACCTTGCGGAAAAATACCATATAAAAGGTGTTGAGTTTCAAGAAAAAGGCGTGTATTCCAGAGCGATGGACTACTATAATGTCGCATTAGAGAAAAATCCCATGCTTTTAAAAGCGCGCTATAACCGAGCGGTTGTTTTTTTTGAATTAAAAAATTATACCCAATCTTTATTGGATATTCAGCAGCTAATGGAGGCAGAACCTAACGATCCCGAATTGTACAGTCTAATGGGGCTCATTCAGGCAAAGCTAAATAATCCCCATGAGGCACTTCACTTTATTGATCAAGCGATCAACCTGCTAGATGCTCCTATTTTTCACTTGCGCAAAGCAGATATTCTTATCCAAAATCACCACCCAGAATTGGCGTTCAATGAGTTGGCAGCCGTGATAGACCAGCCTGCATTAGAAGTCTCAGGATTAGAATTAAAAGCTATTGCTTACCTCGAACTCAATCAACCGAATCAGGCTTTACGTATTTATAGTGATTTGATTCGCCTACAACCAAGGGCAGCGTTTTACTTCAATCGGGGGATTTTATACAAGAAGATAGGCGATCATGTATCCGCCTGTATTGATTTTCAAGAAGCGGCAAAGGAATCCTTTTTTCTCGAGGCGCTACAAGAATTAATTCAATGCCAATGGAAATTAAAAGACATCCATAATGTTCAAAATACTGCAAAAAATGGGCGAGCACATTTCCCAAATGAGTCTATTTTTTATAAATTTGCAGGTTTAGCAGCCTTGAAAGAAGGGAGCCACCAAGTGGCTATTCAGTGGTTTGAAAAAGCAAAGGAATTAGGTGCAAATGAACTAGATATCTACATCAACTTAGGTATCGCCTTACTGCCAACTAATAAATCCAAGGCAAAAGAATCTTTTTTGCTTGCGCTAAAAATTGACCCAACCAACAAAGTCGCAAAGCATAACCTCAAAGTGTTGAACGATCAATAGCTATTCATTGCATTTTTTCATTAATTAGATAGTGTAATAATGAAGAAAAATTAGGATGCTAATGGAATGGTTTCATGCTTCTCCTTCAAAGTACCTGACAAAATAGAAACCAAACAAAGCCAAAAGATCCTAGGAAACTACTAAATCTGGCGATGTTCCTATTTGCCGCACCTTGAGCATATTTCGGATGTATAATGGTTGGTCACTTCAATCATACACGCGCCCGCACAACCGATGCAAATATTTCCATCGTATTCCACCCCAGCGCCGGCACATACAGGACAAATCTCTTCTTCTATCACGACTCTTCTATCATAATGATGTCTTGTCCTCTTTTCGACCTTATGAGTGATGGCGCACCTTCTAGTTTCGATACAAGTGTTCACTTGACGACTCCACGGGCTCCATTCATGAGCTGTTTTTATAAATAACAGCTTTATTTTTTGAAAGATACGGTTCATACACTTCTAATTTGTACAAGATGATTAATTACCGCTGCAAAATACACAAAAATACGTCATAGCCTTAGCGGCTTAAAGTCTTTGCAGATGATGCTGACATTTTCCATTTTTGAAACTCACCTATTAGTTAATTTTTTAGTAAAAAGACATTACTTACTCGTTTTATGTTACCAAACCGTTAAATGTTTTGGGTGTCTGTTTTATTTTCCGTAACTTGATGGCGCATTCATTTTACATACTTGACAAATAGTACGGTCATGAAGAAGTTTTATTTTTATTTAGCTCTATTGTGTTGTTATTTTCTGCCCGCTTGGGCCGCGCAAGCAATTGAACCGCCCATTCGACATTCCAATTTGACTTTTATAGAGAATAAAGGACAATGGAATAAAGAAATTCATTTTAAAGCTAATTTAGGAGTGGGCACGCTTTTTTTGGAGGACACTAGGTTAACCTTTTTTTTCTTAGATCGGGATTATACAGATGCACATGGGCATGAACACACCCTTACGGATGAACCAGTGAATGTCCACGCCTATCATGTGAATTTTGTTAACCCTTCAAAAAAAAGAAAATACAAGACTAAATACAAACAATCAGCATACCATAATTATTTCCTAGGGGATGATGATACCAATTGGGCTTCCGATGTTGGACTTTTTAAAGAAATTGCTTATGCTAATATCTTTGAGGGAATTGATTTCAGAAATTATGGACACAATGGCTCAGTCAAATATGATTTTATCGTTCAACCCAATGCGGATGTCAATCAAATCAAATTAGACTATGAAGGAGTAGAGGATATTTTTATTAAAAATAATAAACTACATGTCATGACCTCTATTAATGAGGTTATAGAACAAGAGCCTTACGCTTATCAAATAATAAAAGGACAAAAAATCCAAGTAGAATGTCAATATGTACTAGACGGGAATATGTTAAGTTTTGATTTTCCGAAAGGGTATCAGGAGAACTATGAATTAATCATAGACCCTACCTTAATATTTGCCTCCTATTCAGGGGCAACTGCAGATAATTGGGGTTTTACGGCCACCTATGATGCCTCTGGTTTTCTATATGGAGCTGGCGCCTCTTTCGAAACAGGATATCCTATTTCAACAGGAGCATTTCAACAGGTTTTTGGAGGAGGTAAAACGGATATCGCAATCTCTAAATTTTCACAGCAAGGTGATAAGTTGATATATACGACCTATTTAGGTGGAGACAATACCGATATTCCACACAGTTTAATTGTGAATGCAGTCGGACAACTAATTGTTTTTGGAACGACAGGTTCTGAAAACTATCCAACGACGCCTAATACTTTTGACGATTCATTTAATGGTGGGAAAGCAGCGATCACATCTAGTCAAATTGCGTTTTCAAATGGCTCTGATATCATTTTAACTATCTTTAATAAAGACGGATCGAAGCTAGTAGGTTCCACCTATCTTGGTGGCGAGGGAAATGATGGGCTTAATGTTATTAACACCAGTGAAATGAACTATGGGGACGATTCCAGAGGAGAAGTTTTTTTAGATAATGATAATAATATTTATTTTGGGTCAGTGACAACTTCACCAGATTTTCCAGTTTCATCGGGTAGTTTCTCTCCTAATTACCATGGAGGTAAAGATGGATGTGTTGTTAAAATGGCATTCGACTTGAGCTCCATGCTTTGGGGGAGTTACTTGGGGGGAGAAAAAGATGACGCCATCTTTTCACTTAGAATTGATGATAATCAAAACCTTTTTGTCACGGGGTTTACGCAAAGCACAGATTTTCCAACAACGTTTGACGGCCTGCACCAAAATTATCTGGGTGGAAAGTCTGACGGATTTGTTGCTAAAATAAACCCCAACGGAACGCAGATATTATCTTCCACATTCTTAGGTACACCAGATGCCGATAGAGCTTATTTTATGGATTTTGATAAGGAAGGTAGTGTATTTATTGTCGGGCAGTCGGATGGGGGTAATTATCCTGTAACTAATGGGGTTTATGCCAATCCTAATAGCGGGCAGTTTATCCATAAGTTGAATAATCAGCTAAGTACCTCTATGTTTTCAACTGTCTTTGGTAATGGAAATGGGAATAAAGAACTTTCTCCTTCTGCTTTTATGGTGGATCAATGCGAAAGGATTTATTTTTCTGGGTGGGGTAAGAATGTGTCGGGCATGTACGTATCAACTGACGCATTGCAAAATACCACCGATGGACAGGATTTTTATTTTATTGTTTTTGATAAAGACATTACGGATATAGGGTATGCAACTTACTTTGGCGGCCCGAGCTCTAACGAGCATGTAGATGGTGGGACCAGCCGCTTTGATAAAACGGGTACAATTTACCAAGCCGTCTGTGCGGGATGTACAGGTTTAAATGATTTTCCAACAACGCCTGGGGCTTATTCCAATACGAATAACGCCGAGAATTGTAATTTGGGCGTTATTAAGATTGACTTTGAGCAACCAATCATCGCCGCAAATGCAATTCCTAGCCCTTCTTTCTCAGGTTGCGTGCCATTTGAAGTAAACTTTGAAAACCTAAGTAAAGGAGCAAGTACTTACTTATGGGATTTTGATGATAATGGAGCTACCTCAACAG
>CAYRVZ010000095.1:0-9682 GCA_964427815.1 uncultured Saprospiraceae bacterium
GTTTGCCGACTTACAATAGAAGAGCCTTAAAATATACTTCCGCCAAAGCAGCCCAAAAAGGAGGATATGTCTTGACAGAGGACAAAGGGTTCCAAAGCATCATTATTGCGACAGGTTCAGAAGTAGAGATTGCCCTTGCGGCAAAAAGTATATTGAACAAAAAAGGAAAAAAAGTAAGAGTCGTATCGATGCCTTCTGTGGATGCTTTTGAAAGGCAAACTCCTGCTTATCGAGAGAAAATTTTACCTTCAAAAATTCGCAACCGAGTAGCAGTAGAAGCTGGAGCATCTTTGTCTTGGTATAAGTATGTGGGGCTTGACGGCAAAGTGGTCGGATTGGATCGTTTTGGTGCATCTGCTCCTATAAAGACACTTTATCAAAAATTAGGCATTACTCCTGAAGCGGTTGCGAAGGCTGTTTTGGGAAAGTAGTATTAAAAATAGGTCATGAATAATAAAAAAATAGCGCCTTCTTTACTATCAGCTGATTTTGCTAATCTCGAAAGGGATATAAAAATGTTGGAAGCAGCAGGAGCGGATGTTTTGCACTTTGATGTAATGGATGGGCAATTTGTACCTAATATCAGTATCGGAATTCCAGTATTGAAAGCGGTCAATAGAATAGCTACAATCCCTATTGACGTGCATCTAATGATAGAAACGCCAGGAGAGATGGTGGATGCCTTCATTGACGCTGGAGCCGACTACCTCACTATTCATGTTGAAGCAGAAAGACATATTCACAAAGTCATTCAGCAGATAAAAGCAAAAGGCGCTAAAGCGGGCTTAGCCTTAAATCCAGGAACACCACTTTCAGCCTTAGACGGGATTATTCAGGATTTGGATTTAGTATTGATTATGTCCGTGAATCCAGGCTTTGGAGGACAATCTTTTATTGATAATACAATCCCTAAATTAAAGAAACTAAAATCTATCCTTACGGAAAAAGGGTTGATCCATATTGAAATAGAAGTAGATGGAGGCATCAAATTAAAAAATATTGCAGCCGTTGCAGAAGCGGGTGCAGATATATTTGTTTCCGGTTCGGGTATTTTTAAAGAAGATGATCCTAGTCTAGTAATAAAGAAAATGAGAAATCGGATTTAAATTATTATTACAGTTTTGATTGAAATCGTCGTTCTTCCCCTACTAATCTAGCCTTAAATTTATAAGGAATCTCTAGGCTGAAATCTAAATCCATCTGGGTCACAGGATGCACAAAAGTCAATCTTGTAGCACAAAGAAAAAGCCCTTTATTTTTTAATATTAAACCTTCCTTTCCATACAGTTTGTCCCCGAGAATGGGATGCCCTATGGTCGATAGATGAATACGTAATTGATGCGTGCGCCCTGTTTGAGGCTTTAAGCGAACTAAAGAAAGAAATTCACTTTTTATGGAAGCTACAACTCGAATATTTTGATAGATAGTTGCGGCATTTTTGCCTTCAATGTCTTGATTTATAATGCCTTGTGATTTCATTTTACCAATGACAACTGCGTGATACTCTTTTTGGATGGCTTTATGCTCAAATAAATGTCCGAGAAAAATTCTGGTTTTTCGGGTCTTAGCAATGAGCAAGAGTCCCGAAGTTTGAAGGTCCAAACGATGCACTGGAATAGGTCGAATAGCATCAAGTTGACTAGAGGTTGTTAGATTAGTTGAAAGCGTATTTTCTAAGGTGTAAAATTGATTTCCACTGGTTCGGATACCTGCAGGCTTATGAACGATTGCCAAGTAATCGTCTTCAAAAATAACAGGTATTTGTAAGTCAAGGGGTTTATTGGGGAATATGGATTGGCATTTTAGTGTGATGATTTCGTTGGGTTGGAGCCAATATCCACTTTTGTGGAGCGTGCCATTTACTTTGATGCGGTCTTTCTGAAAAGCTTTTTTAATACTACTACGAGTGGGAAGTTCTGGAAAAATGCCTTGTAAATAATCACCGAGTCTTTGAGGGATAAGATCGGGTGGGGTGGTATGTCTTTTTGAATCCAATTCCATTAATTAAAAAATTCCCAAGCAGTACGATAATTTCCTTGTGCATCGACATAGTCTAAGAAGTTACCATAAAATTCATCTTGCCCGATAGTCGCACTATCCCCAATAACTATTAATAATTTTTTAGCACGAGTCATTGCCACATTCATCCGACGATAATCTTTTAAAAATCCAATTTCACCATTTTCATTAGACCGAACTAATGAAATATAAACCACGTCGCGTTCTTGCCCCTGAAAAGAATCGATCGTATTGATACTAATCGGGTAACTTTGTAAATCTTTTTCCGAAAGGAATTCTTCTTCCATCTTTTTAACTTGTGCCCGATAAGGCGTGATGAGGGCAATAGTCGGTTGTTCCTCGCTCGGTAGTCTTTTGACTAGTTGATTTAAATGCTCAAAAATCAAACGAATTTCGTCGGGGTTATATCTTGCTTTACCGTCTGCATCGGTTTTTTCTTCAAAGCCAGTGCCGGCAGTATCAATAAATTCTACGCTTTTGTGCGCACCGATAGGCAGCTGATGCGCTTCTACACTAAAGTCTGCAATCAGTTGATTATCATAGAATTGTGCATTTGAGAAGCCCATAATGGTGGTATTCATACGGTATTGAACTTTCAATAAATTAACGGCAGGAGAGGTCGCTAGCAAGCGTTCCATAAGCGTAATACCTAAACCCTTTTTTTGGGCTTCTGAAGATTTTACCGTGGGGGGTAATTGATATGGATCGCCTGCTAGGACGACTTTTGAAGCCTTCAATATGGGTATCCAAGTAGCAGGTTCTAGTGCTTGTGCCGCTTCATCAATGAACAAAGTTTTGAATGAATACTTACGTAAAATCGAACTGGCTGAACCCACTAAAGTACAAGTGATAACTTCCGCACTGGACAATATCTGTTCGATAAGTCGGTCTTCTAATTGCCTTGCCCATTGCATGAGCTCTTTGGCATCTTGATAATTTGCTTTACGTTGATGATACGCTTCTTTGTCAAAAGACCGTTTGAATCGCTCTGCATCTCTTCTCTTTGAAGCCGCTTTAATTTTTAATTTTTTAATTTCTTTGAACTCTGGATGATTGGACAACCGAAGGTCTAAAGTTGCTTTTAGGACTTTGTCATCTACTCTTGAAATATTGCCCAACCTGACAACATTTAATTTTTCCGAAAGGCGCTCTGTTAATAAATCAACTGCTGCATTGGAAGGCGCACATACTAATACTTGCCCCTCCTGTTTGGCAACGATAGTAATAGCCTCAATGAGCGTCGTCGTCTTTCCAGTCCCGGGAGGTCCATGAACCAGCCATACATCTTCTGCCGAAACAATATTATTAATAGCCTTATTTTGAGACTCATTAAGATGTTCGATGGTAATAGGGGGCAATTGCTGACTGGAAGCTTTTATTTTGCCGAGTAATACATCGCGTAAATCTGCCAACCGATTATTGGATGCTTTCGCAACTAATTCAAGCGCCTTTTTCATCTCTTGAAAAGTCCTTTCGTCAAAGAGTAAATCAACCGTCAGATGAGCATGATCCAACCAAATGGGGATATAGTCTATGTTCAAGACTATTTTCATTTGGTTTCTCTTGAGGTAGTTGATGGTTCCGTTGACGGTGTCATTTAGCGGATCTTTTTGCGAATACAGCTTAACGATGTTACCTGAACGAAACTCATGTGCCAACGTCGCATTGCGTTCTACAATAAGGAAGGCACGATCTCCATAGGTAAACCCAGTCTTTATAACTTGTACAGGCGACCAACAATAGCCCATTTTTAGCTTCTCTTTCAAAGAGAGTACATCAATCTTTTCACGAAAGATGGCAATGTCATGCTTCAATTCTAATTGAAGTAAATCTTTTAGATCTTGTAGGATATTTGGCATAACGCAAAGGTAATCAATTCTTTCGTCGGGCGAGCCTCGTGGTCAGAATCATTCAAAAAGGTCGTCCAATTTCTTTCACTATCGCACAAACGTCTCCTTAAAAACCGTATTGTTACCCAATCCATCCGTAGCAGAAATACGCAAAGTATGTTTGCCCTTTGAGACATGATTATCAAAAAAGTAAGTCAGCTTTCCAGATCGATATTCCATCAAAACCCATTTTCCATCCACCGTAGCGGCATACGACATAGACTTTCCTTTGCCGGTGGTGGAAAAATTGTCTTTTAATTTAAAAACCATTGAACTAGCGCCAGACATATTCGAACTAAAATTGATCGGGGTAATCGTCGGTGGTTCTATATCAACTAAGATAGCATATTCACCCAAAGAGCGAACCCGACCTTCCATTTTATTAAATTGCCATTTACCCCCAGCGTTCACCCATTTTCCTTTTTTATTTTTCTGTGCAATGAATGCCTTTGACCGCTGCTCTGCGGTGAGATTCTCTGCGGGAATGGAAATATTAAAATACCGTTGAACGGGGGTGGTAGATTTATGTAGCTGATAAATAGGGGATAAGACATCGGGGTCATTACTATGCGTCATGTCCACTTGAAAATAAATATTTTCGTAAAAAGTGCGCGTTTTGAATTGGCATACTAGCTCGCCAAGTTCTATCGTATTCGGTTGATTGTAAGCCAATAAATAATTAAAATTTTTGGAAGGCTGTGGAGCTAAGTTGCCTTTTTTGACCCAAAAAACAAGCTTTGATTTATTACCACTCGCGTCTATTACATCAATATTAACTTCATGTGCCTGATGATCATTTAGGCGTAAGATTCCTCCTTTTTGTTGATAGATTTTAAGGCGGTTGCCAGGCAAAGTGTAGAGTCTATGGTACGTACTATTCTTGGTAACCTTATCTTCATAATCAAGATGTGCATTGACAAACCGAGTGTCTTTAAAAGAAAACCGATCCAATTTAAATTCATATTCTGAAAAGCCATCCATCTTCATTTGGATACCATAAATGCCATTCCAACTGCGAGAGCCTTCCATGTGATCAAACGCCTTGATAGCCAACCCAAATTGATTCGACCCAATAAGCAATGTATCTTTTCCTTTAAGGCGATATTCATTCCCTTTTTTCACTACCTTTAATTCTTTTTCGTCAAAAGCGAACAAAGTATTATCAAGTAAATAGGTTTTGATTTTATGTAATTTTGGAGCCACATTGTCTTTTAGCGGAAGCCCAAAACGAGCTGCATTCAGGGGCTCTTCTGTCCGTCTATCTCTGATTTCAAAATGCAAATGCGGACCAGATGAAGTACCCGTATTGCCCATTTTTGCAATGACATCGCCTTTCTTAAATGGAAACATCTCTTGGGTAGGGTAGAGGTTCACGGAGAATCTTTCCTTTTCATATTGTTTGCGCTTAACGTATTGCGCTAGGGCTGGACTAAATTTACTCAAATGCGCATATACCGTTGTGTAACCATTAGGATGATTCATGTAAATGACATTCCCATATCCACTCGCACTCACTTTCACACGGCTAATATAGCCATCAGCGGCAGCCACGATGTCGGCGCCTGATCTTCCATTTGGGGATTTGATGTCGATACCCGCATGAAAATGATTGGGACGTAATTCTCCATAAGTACCAGAGAGTAGCATTTTATATTTGATAGGAGATCGAAATTCTCCTTTCGGAAAAACCTCCCCATAAATCATAAAAGAACTACCTAATATTATTAAAATAGATAGGCTGGCAAAAACGACTAAAAAAGGACGATTATACTTCATGAAATGGTTTTGTTAAAGTTTGTTTAAGGCATTCTCTAGTGCTTGATTGAAAATGCTTAGGGAGGAATATTGTACGGAAAATGAGCCAAACAGATTCAAAATTGGTCTTAACCTTCTCTATCTACGGTTCGAGGAATCCCATTCAGCAGTAGATTCCAATCTCCTTTATACGTTTTCTCCTGATTGTTCTTTCTCATGTAGTCTAGAAACGTTTTTCGACTAACCGTTGTTGCTCCGAGCGTCAGCATGTGTTGCGTAACTACTTGAGCATCTATTAACCAGAAGTCCAATGCTTTTAATTTTCGCACAAGCGTAATAAATCCAAATTTAGAGGCATTTGAAGCTTTCGCAAACATGGACTCCCCAAAAAAGCATTTACCAAGAGATATCCCATATAGTCCACCCACCAACTCTTCTCCGTCCCAAACTTCAACAGAATGTGCGACGCCGATTTCATGTAGTTTGACATAGGCTTCCACAAAATCTTCTGTGATCCATGTTTCGCCTTCCTGTCCTTTGCGTACCTTTTGACCACATTCACGCATAACCGTCTCGAAGCAAGTATCGTAAGTCACTTGGTATTTTTCCTTATTGAAGTACGATCTCATACTTTTATGAACCTTCAAATCATCTGGAAATAAGACGCAACGGGGATCGGGTGACCACCAGATTGGGGGCTCATCTACATTATACCAAGGAAAAATACCCAATCGATAAGCCAATAATAGTCTATCCACACTTAAATCTCCTCCCACAGCGACTATGCCATCCGTATTGTCCTCACTATCAGGGTGAGGAAAGGTGATTTCATTATCTGGTAACCAAACGATGGCCATTATTAGTTTTTTGGCTGATGAAAATAATACCAATGCAGTACAAAGGTAAAACGATTTTCATTCCATGAAGTTCAGTAAAAATTAAATTAAGACCCAAAAAGAAATTAGGGACTAATTATCTTCAATGATTGCAGACAGTCCTTTGTCCACTAACGCATCCTTTTGGGGTTTAAGATCTTTTTTAGAGCCACTCTTTACGATGGCTTTCCCTTTGAAATGGATAATTAAAGCCAGTTGCTCTGATTGTACAGAAGAGTGCCCTAATACATCAACAAAGCATTCTATGACCCAGTCAAAAGTGTTGTGGTCGTCATTATATACAACCAACTCTGAAGGGGCCTCTATTGATGAATCCGTCTCTTCTAAGAGATCAACTTTTACTTCTTCTTCTACTTCGGGTAATGTCGGCATATCCACTTTTTTTATCGCACTCTTGTTTCCGCGGCTTCAAAGATAGGTTGTTTTATGTTTTTTTTCAAGTCAAAATGTGCTTTCTTTGTCTTTTTAGACACTCCCAACTGTTAATTCAGATGAAGTCCATACCAAATTGCTTTTTTTTTGGTTTCTTTGGGGTCGAAAATGAAATATATGTCCAAATTACTATTCTTACCTGTCTTCTTGATTTTTTCCTTCTCCTTGCTTGCGCAAAATGATCGGGCAATCGGGCAGTGGAAATTATTGTTACCTTACAATAGTGCAATATCGGTTACGAAAGGGGCAAATAAACTTTATTACGCTTCCCCTTATTCTGTTTTCTCAAAAGACCAAACGGATGGCAGTGTCGAATATTTTGATTTAGTCAATGCACTTTCAGATACAGACATTCGCTTTATTAAATATGACAAATACTCAAAAAAACTCTTTATCATTTATCAAAATAGTAATATTGATGTCTTGGTAGATGATGAAGTAATCAATATTCCAGTCATTAAGGACAAGGACTTTTTTGGAGATAAATTTATTTATGATATTTACTTCAAGGCAGGGCTGGCTTATATGAGCTGCGGATTTGGAATGGTTGCTCTCAATACAAATTCACTAGAAGTTAACTATTCGACTTTTACAGAAGAGGCCATCAGAGGAATTTCGATCGTCCAAGATATCCTCTATGCGTCTATTTCTAACGGACTTTTTTCCATTCAACAACAGGATCCATCTATTCAGGATATTGCTGCTTGGCATAAAGTATCAATCACTTCTTTACCCAATAATTTTACGGCCGGTCTCATCGGCTCCCTAAATAATACCTTGTACTTCGGGATGAATAACAAACTACTTTCGTTTGATTTAGTAAATGAGATAGTCGATACTTTGTTTGAGGAACCCATCCATCAATTGGTTAAATTAACCCAAGAAGAAGACGGTATTGTGGCGGTCTATAAATGTGATGGACCCGATTTGTGGGATGATTGTGGAGGTAAAGTGATCTTCATTCCTTCCGGAAATAGCCCCTCCGATACCCTCCAAATTATTGGCGATCCTGCCGTAAACAGACCCGTGGATGCGATCCAAGACGGAAAAAATATTTGGATGGTAGATGATTGGTACCCCTTTAGAAAAATTAATTTGGAGGGTGGGTATGTAGATGCACCCAAGTTGAATGGACCGTATTCGCACCGGGCATTTAGGACAATGGTGTTTGATGATACACTGTATGTGGCTGCCGGTAGATGGTCACCCACGAAGTCTTACCCTGTTTTTCCAATAGCAGACGGACTGTTTTATCAAGATTTAAAGACACAGCAATGGGACTTTGTGAATAGAGCGAAGTATCCTTTTTTATCGACACAAAAAGCAGATTATAACTATCTCGATTTTGCGATCCATCCGATTACTCGAAAAAAATATATTGCCAGTTTAGGGGGAGGAATCGTAACCATAGACGGGGAGCAGATTAAAGTCCTTAATTCAACGAACTCTATTCTAAAGCCCTCTATTGGTTCTTCTGATGGGGCAGAAGTAGTCGGGTTAGCTTTTGACAAGGACAATAACCTTTGGGCAACTAATACGAATACCAATGAACCATTGGTTGTATTCAAAGACGATGGGAGCTCCTTAAGCTTTAATTTAGGGGCGAGCAATCGGTTTTCTAACCGACTATTGATTGATGATTTTGGAAACAAATGGATCATTTTTGTCTCCAAAGGATTGATGGTTTTTAGTACGGGTGAAAGCCTCAATGATCGCTCCGACGATCAGTATAAGTTATTTAATACGGCCAATAGCGAAATGCAGTCAAATACCGTTCATGATATGGCCATGGATCAAGATGGCTTTATCTGGATAGGAACCGATGAAGGTGTAGTCGTTTTTGATTGCGGTGGAGATGTTTTTGGGCAGTATTGCAAAGGAAACCGACGTATAGCCTCCTTAGATGGTTTTAATGCCTACTTACTAGCGGATGAAAAAGTGAATGCCGTAATGGTTGATCCTGCAAATAGAAAATGGTTTGGTACCACTAACGGCGTTTTTGTTTTATCTCCTTCAGGCGAGGAAGTATTACATACCTTTAATATTGCCAATAGCCCTTTGCCCAGCAATGACATCCAGAGCCTTTCGGTAAATGAAAAAACAGGAACCGTTTATATTGGGACTGCTTTTGGTTTGATCAGTTATCAAAGTGATGCAATTAAAGGTGGCCCATTACACAAAGAGGACATCTATGCCTACCCAAATCCAGTCAGACCAGATTATGATGGTCCCATTGCCATTAAAGGGCTTGCGCAAAATGCAAATGTCAAGATAACGGACATAGAAGGCAGATTGGTGTTTGAAACAGAAGCTCTAGGTGGGCAAGCCATTTGGAATGGACGAGATTATAACCACCAAAAAGTAGAATCTGGAGTTTATCTAGTGTTTAGTACCGCACAGCCCGGATTGTCAGTAGATGCAGCCGTAGCTAAGATTGTTGTCATTAAATAATCATGCTCAAGATTGCAAGTTGTTTGTATCAGAGCGCATCGCATATGTCCCTCGTTCTACGTCTAGTGTTTTCTCCTCGCCTTCTCGGTTTTCGCTGAGTCAAATTTGGTCATAAACAAAATATGGAAAATCCAGCACCATTCAAATTTGGGGTGGAATCGCCGTCGGCTTGCAATACGTTCTCTATCAGTCCTTGTAAATTCATCTTCGTATAATAAGTAGTAATACGCTCTTAGTTCT
>CAYRVZ010000096.1:0-9643 GCA_964427815.1 uncultured Saprospiraceae bacterium
GCCACGATTGGTGATAGTTTAGTGGTTTTAGTAGGTAGCAAGCTTACGGGCGACCATTTTTTAGAATTATTATTTGACTTTCAAAATACGAATTTCTTTGCAGGAAATACTCGGCAAATACTAATGAATCATGACCAAATGGCTCAACCCGAAGCAATACTCCTAAAAAATGACCTGAGTGGTTTTATTGGTTCTGAACGCAGAAACGATATTAACCAGTCTCTTTTGGGTTTTAGTATTGCACATTGGATTCAAAATCCCGAAGTGGGGCTACTAGACATTTATAATAAGGGCAACCAACTTTCCGTGTTTCCCAATCCGATTAAAAGCGGCTCGCTTACTATAGAAATTCCTACTGAACTAAAAGACAAAAATCTTTCTTTGTACTGGTTTGATGCTGAAGGCAAACAATTAGGCCGACAAGAAATCATACAGGCTAACGTTGCCTCCTTTCAAGTACCATCCGATGCCCGATCAGGGGTCCACTATATCCTAATGCAAGGAAATGGAAGGGAGTTAGTGGGAAAAATAGTAGTTAGGGATTAGAGGATTAGTTGTTAGGGGTTAGTTGTTAGGGGTGACATATTGCGCAAAAAAGTGTGGGATGGTTTCTATCCCTCGGTAGTAATTAAACAAGCCAAAATGCTCATTGGGTGAATGAATCACATCGCTATCCAGTCCAAATCCCATTAATACCACGTTGACTTTCAAGACTTGTTCAAAAAGAGCAACTATTGGGATACTACCGCCGCCCATTTGGGGTATCACGTCTTTTTTGAAAGTCTTTTTCATGGCTGCTTCAGCTGCTCTATACTCTTTAGAATCAATAGGGGTGACCGCTGGGTGACCACCATGATGAGGAGTGACTTTTACTTTGACAGATTTTGGTGCAAGCGATTTAAAAAACTTTGTAAACGCTTTCGTAATTTTGACTGGATCTTGATTTGAAACTAGACGCATACTTATTTTTGCGTAAGCAGCAGAAGGCAAAACCGTCTTGGCTCCTTCTCCAATGTATCCGCCCCAAATACCGTTTACATCCAATGTAGGGCGTATGCCTGTACGCTCGATTGTAGTATATCCTTTTTCGCCCGACACTTCTTTTATTTGTAGGTCTTTTTTGTACGAATTTTCAGAAAAAGGGGCTTTGTTCAAAGCGGTTCTTTCTGTTTTAGAATAATTCTTTACGTCATCATAAAAACCGGGAATGGTTATCTTATTATGCTCATCATGCAACTCGGCAATCATCTTAGCTAAGACATTAATAGGATTAGCGACAGCTCCACCATATACGCCAGAGTGTAAATCTCGATTGGGTCCCACCACTTCTACTTCCACATAAGACAACCCCCGTAAACCCACCGTAATGGAAGGCGTTTTATTTCCGATGATGGAAGTATCTGAAATCAAGATAACATCGCACGCCAGTTGTTTCTTATTCTCTTTACAGAAAATACCCAAATGAATCGAACCTACTTCCTCTTCCCCTTCTATCATAAATTTGACATTGCAAGGTAATTCGTTGGTGGCAATCATCGCCTTTACGGCCTGCACATGCATCAAAACCTGCCCTTTGTCATCAGCAGAACCACGAGCAAAGATAGCGCCCTGTGGATGGGTTTTAGTTTTTTTAATCGTTGGCTCAAAAGGCGGTGTGTCCCATAGCTCAATCGGATCGGCTGGTTGCACATCATAATGCCCATAAATCAATACCGTCGGCAATTTTTTATCAATAATACGCTCTCCATAGACTATAGGATGCCCTTTTGTTTTGTTGATTTTAACCTTTTTGAGCCCTGCTCCTTTGAGTAATTTGGCTACTACTTTGGCGGCCTCTTTTACATCTTTCTTAAAAGTCGGATCGGCACTTACAGAAGGGATACGTAACAATGTTTTTAGATCTTCTAAGAACAGGTCTTTGTTGTCTTGTATGTATTGTTGAGTTTTGAGCATGGGTCTTGTGGTTAATTTTAAAAACGAAATTTTGAGATGTTTTTCTAATTCAAGAAGGGGATATTTTGAATTTGCACCATAAAGTGTTTCAAGAAAGCTGGACTAATCAAAATGGTAAAGAAAAAGCCAAAAACGGCACCGTAAAAGTGAGCGTCGTGCCCGATGTTATCTCTGTTTTGCTTGGCTGCATAAGAGGAGTACACGAGATAAGCGACACCCGCTATGATGGTCGGAATACCGATAATGCCATACAAATAAATCATAGACCAAGGCTGAAAAACAGCTGAAGCAAAAAAGACACCCGATACGCCACCCGATGCTCCTAAAGCCCGATAATGACTGTGATCCTGATGTTTCAAATAAGAAGGTACATCCGCAAAAACAATGGCGCCCAAATACATTAACAAGAAATAAATACTGCCCAACATCTGACCAAAACCAGATATAAACCATTGTTCTACTAGGTTTCCAAATTGGTACAACACAAACATATTAATCCCTAAATGCATCCAATCCGCATGAATAAATCCAGAGCTCAAAAAACGATAGTATTCTTTACTTCTTTTTTCGACGTAGGGAATGTGCATCAATTTCTCTTTTAGATTGAAATTGGACATCGCAAGGTACGAAATGAGCACCGTAAAGCCAACAATGATATTTGTAACAGTCATTTTCTTTTTTTTTGTTTGGCGAAAGTACTCTTTTTTTTCATTTTAATCTGTATTTCGGGAGAAAGGAATCGTGGATGGAACACTTTTGAACCAATAAGAGAATTAAGGGATGGTGGCGCAAAATAGATACTAGGATTACAAGAAGAGAAACAGTCGAACCAAACCAAAGAGCATGAATAAAGATAGAGATCCAATTATTGCGGAGGACTTTTAAGGTAGAACTTACACTTGAATGACACCCACATTAAAAGGCTTCATCGGTGCATGATTCGCTGCTTCAATCGTCATAGAAATGACTTTTCGAGTATCTAATGGGTCTATGATGGCATCAATCCATAGTCTAGCAGCTGCATAGTATGGCGAAGTCTGGTCGTCATATCTGTTTTTGATTTTTTCGTAAAGATCGTTTGCCTCTTTTTCCGTTGGTTCATTTCCTTTGGCTTTCATGGAAGCCACTTGAATTTGTTGGAGTACTTTTGCAGCTTGAGCACCACCCATTACGGCAATTTTGGCGGTGGGCCAACCGACAATAATTCTTGGATCATAGGCTTTACCGCACATCGCATAATTTCCAGCTCCATAGGAGTTACCCATGACGATGGAGATTTTGGGGACAGTTGAGTTTGACACTGCATTGACCATCTTTGCGCCATCTTTGATGATGCCACCATGCTCCGATCGACTACCGACCATAAATCCACTGACATCGTGCAAAAAGACAAGTGGAATTTTCTTTTGATTGCAATTAAGGATAAAGCGGGTAGCTTTATCTGCTGAATCCGAATAGATTACTCCACCAAATTGCATTTCTCCTTTTCCGTTTTTGACGACCTGACGATTATTGGCTACAATACCGACCGCCCAACCATCGATTCTAGCATATCCACAAATGATAGTTTTACCATAATCTTTCTTGTACTCAGTGATTTTGGACTCATCGACTAGGCATTTTATTAAAGCCAATGAGTCATAAGGTTTGGCTGGATTTTCTGGAAAAATCTTATAGATATCTTCTGGATTACTTTTTGGCGGAAGCGATTCCTTACGGTCAAAACCTGTTTTTGCGGAAGCGCCAAGTTTATCCATTAACTCTTTAATGGTGTCCAAAGCAGCCGCATCATCCTCTACTTGGTAGTCTGCTACACCAGATATTTCTGAATGCGTCCCAGCACCTCCAAGTACTTGACCATCAATACTTTCACCTATGGCTGCTTTAACTAAATATGGACCTGCTAGATAGATAGTTCCCGTTCCTTTTACGATGATGGCTTCATCAGACATGATGGGCAAATAAGCGCCACCTGCGACACAACTCCCCATGACGGCGGCTATCTGTGAAATACCCATGCTGGACATGATTGCATTGTTTCGGAAGATACGTCCAAAGTGTTCTTTGTCCGGAAAAATCTCATCTTGCATGGGTAAAAACACGCCCGCACTGTCCACCAAATAAATAATAGGCAATTGATTTTCCATGGCAATCTCTTGCGCCCGAAGATTCTTTTTGGCCGTAATGGGAAACCAAGCACCCGCTTTGACGGTTGCATCATTAGCCACCACGATACACTGCCGTCCCTGTACATAACCGATAACGATAACGACCCCTCCCGCTGGACATCCCCCGTATTCTTTGTACATACCATATCCCGCAAAAGCACCAATTTCGATACTTGAAGAGTTATCATCCAATAAATAATCAACTCTTTCGCGGGCGGTCATTTTACCCTTTTTGTGCTGTTTGTCTATCTTCTTTTCTCCCCCCCCCAGCATGACTTTCTCAAACCGCTGATTCATCCTAGAAATTTTCAAGCGCAAACTATCGTCATTTTTACTCTCCTCTATGTTGATTTTTTTTCCCATTATTGGTTCTCTTAAAGTTTACAAAACAATTTAAATTATAAAGCATAAAGACGCTATTCATTTAGTTGTAGTCATTTATCGAAGCAAAACTAATACAACATCAAAAGCCTAGTGCCTTTAAAAGCCAATTTATGGATTTTAGCTGAAATAGAGGTTTGTTTTAGTTGATTATTTCCAAAAAACTCCTTACTTTTGTTCAGTAATCAAACAACAAACTTCCATCAGATTTCGGTTTCCCTCACTTCTACAAACTAACGAACACTTCATGAGAATTGCTTTTTTGTTTTTTCTATTCGCCACTGTTGCACACGATCAAGTACCCGTTGTTTCCAATTATGAAGATTTTTTGATAGGTGTTCAGGATGGGCAAGCAACTGCATTGAGCTTAGATGTGGAGAGCTTTCAATATGGCGTACAAGTCAACCATCTTATTTATCTAGAGATAATGCCACTTAATGAGGAGTATCAATTGCTCTTTAGCGAAATCTATGAGGAGCCTATAGCTGATAAGCGTGTGCAAGAGACTTCTTTTCCGAAAGGAGATTCGTATGTATGCCTTTGTCAAAAAAAAGATCTAGTGGAGCTTTTAAAGAGGTGGAAAGACGGACAACATAGCATGCGAGATTATGCCAAATTTGACTGCAAGCATAAAAGTTTTTCTAAGAAAGAAAACCTTTACAAAGGTCAATCTTTTTGGGCAGACATCAAACCACTAGAGTCCCTAGCTCAAAAGGTGAAGAAGGTTGAGCACATTGCCCTTTCGGAAAATGTCAGTGCTATCGTATTTAAGAATAGAGGCGATCAATCTAAAAAGGTCATTCGCATTGGTTTTGGGGTACCTGTTGAAGACGTTGTGAAAACGTTGGAGGAGGAAACTCATTTAACTTCTGTAAAAAACAGCAAAGGAGAGGAATTGTATAGGAAAGAAATTCCTGCGATGGGCTGGAAGTCTTTATTTCCTGATTGGAAAGCATACCGCCCTCTAAATACTGGTTTTTGGGGAGAACCTACCGTTAAGAATCCAATCACAGAAGGTTATTTTTCTAAATCCTATTCTATCGCTGCAACAAAATCGAATTCTTTTGACATTCAAGGCCAAGCTACCTTCTTAGTCAAAGGAAAATCGAAAAAACAAAAAATGATTGAACTAAACCTTGGAGAACACCAGCGAATCATTAAAAAAGAAGCTTATTTAGACTATGGCTCCGATATTACCTATGGCGTAGCTGGAGTGGATACAAACTCCCAACAACTAGCTGTGTCATTCACATCCGAAATACCGATATTGGGCATTACAGTCTTAGATGAAAAGGGTGTAGAACTGGGTCGAACGGTAGCTGCCCCGTTTGAAGTACTTGTCCCCCTGCACACCACACACATCTTTGTAAAGATTGAATATAGTAACCTAAAAAAAGTCCAAGTCGATTATCAAGTAAATTAAATTTGTAGTCGTCTTACTTTTTTCTACCTTTGACCTATAAATTAACACTAATTAAAAGGGAGAAATGATACTAATTACTGGTGCTGGAGGTCAAATTGGGACGGTATTGGCTAAAGCGCTACGAAAAAAACATGGTACAGATCAGGTACTGACCACGGACATTCGCCCAGACAAGCTAACAGGACAATTTTTTGAACTTTTGGATGTGACAGACGGTGTGCGGTTACTAGACCTAGTCAATCAATATGAAATCACCCAAATCTATCACCTAGCCTCCATCCTTTCAGCAAAAGGAGAAAAGCACCCGCTTCCTACTTGGGAAATAAATATGGGTTCCTTGTTGAATGTCCTAGAAGTCGCTTCAAAGTCACGTGTAGAAAAAGTATTTTACCCTAGCTCGATCGCTATCTATGGAGAAGAGACCAATTTGAAGCTGGCCCCGCAATTTGGGGCTCAACTACCGACGACGGTTTATGGTATTAGCAAGGTAGCTGGTGAATTGTGGTGTGATTATTATTTCAAACATCATGGCGTAGATGTTCGGTCTGTTCGATTGCCTGGTATTATTGGTTCGGGTGCAATGCCTGGAGGGGGGACGACCGATTACGCAGTAGAGATTTACCATGCTGCTGTTCGAGGTAAACTATTTGAATGCTATATATCAGAGGATGAAAAGATGCCCATGATATATATGGACGATGCTATGAGAGCTATCATCGAGCTCATGGAAGCACCGAACGAAGATATCCAAATAAGACATTCGTATAATATCGCCTCCATGAGTTTTTCTCCAAAAGAGATATACTCCTCCATAAAAAAGTTTCTACCCGATTTTGAGCTTATTTACAAGCCTGATTTTCGAGATGGTATCGCCAAGTCTTGGCCAGATGAGATTGATGATACTCAGGCTCGAAAGGATTGGAACTGGCTGCCGAAATATGATTTAGATGCAATGACAAAGGTGATGTTGGATAGCTTAAGTAAGCAATACGGCTTCAATACACTGCGTTAAGAGGGAACACGGAGGACACGGATTTTTGCGGGTACAATCATTTTTTATGAAATATTTTTTTGGGTTCTTCTTCCTTTTTCTCTCTTTTCAAGCGATTGCACAACCTGATTTTTTTGCTGATTTTAAAGTAAGTAAAGCGGATAGTTTGCGTGGGCAACTTACACTGGATCGGACTTGTTATGATGTTTTGCACTATGATTTGAGTGTAGAACTGTTACTTGGGTCAAAAGAAATTATAGGCAATACACTTATCACTTTTCAAGCTGTAACGGATTTCCAACGCCTTCAAATCGACCTATTTAGCAATATGGTTATTGATAGTATCACTTATCAAGATGAGACTTTACGCTATGACCGAGAAGAAGGAGCCGTTTTTATTTCCTTTGATTCAATTGTGCCAAAAGGAAAAATAAACACCTTTAAAGTTGTCTATCATGGTCAACCTAGAAGGGCTGTAAACCCTCCTTGGGACGGAGGCTTTACTTGGACAAAAGACCCACAGAAAAATGATTGGATCGTCGTGAATTGTCAGGGTATCGGAGCAAGTCTTTGGTGGCCTAATAAAGACCATCTTTCGGATGAGCCCGATAGTATGGATATCCGAATTATTATCCCTGACACGCTAGTTGCCGTTTCAAATGGGCACTTACTCCAGCAAGAAAAATTAAATAATAATCGCCAACTATTTCATTGGCACGTGTCCTACCCTATTAATAATTATAATGTTACTCTGGCTGTTGGTAAATATACTCATTTTAAGGAATACTATATTTCAGAAGGAGACTCCTTGGATTTAGATTATTATGTCTTAGAACCAAATTTAGCGAAAGCAAAAAAGCATTTTAGGATGGTACCCGAAATGCTAGGCATCTATGAATATTATTTAGATAGATTTCCTTTTTGGCAAGATGGTTATGCGTTAATCGAAACGCCATCACTTGGCATGGAACACCAAAGCGCCATCAGTTATGGCAATCAATATCAACGTGGATATTTAGGTAAGCGCATCCCTAAAGATATGAACTGGGACTACATCATCGTACATGAAAGCGCCCATGAATACTGGGGTAACAGTTTGAGTTGCAATGATTTAGCCGAGATGTGGCTACATGAAGGCTTTACAACCTACATGGAAGCTTTATATGTAGAGAAAAAATTTGGGTATGATCGTGCTGTTGAATATCTGCTTTCACAAAAGAATTATATTACTAATTCAATGCCGATACTTGGACAGGTTGGAGTTAATTTTAGTCACATGGCATCTACGGATCAATATTTCAAAGGCACTTGGGTTTTACATAGTTTGCGTAATGCGATTGACAATGATTCGACCTGGTTTGGATTACTAAAAAGCTATTACAGGCAGTATGCGTTGTCGAATGTTACTAATAAGGATTTTGTCACTTTCGTAAATCACTATACGGGACAAAATTTCAGCCCTTTTTTAGCACAGTATTTGGTCTTTAAAAACCCGCCTAAGTTACTATATTCCTTTCAGAGAAAAAGGTTCAAACTGGAGTTAAAATACAAATGGGAAACAGATGTAGCCAATTTTAGAATGCCTATACGCATAGGTCGTGAGGGACAGATGAAAGAAGTGACTCCTTCCTCTGAAGAATGGCAGACGATTTCTTTTCGCAGATTAAAGCCAAGGGATTTTGAAATAGACCATACACGGGCATACTTTGAAAGTAGGCAGGTTCAGAAATAAAAACAAATTCATCCAAAAAAAAAAGCAGCTAACTCTGAGGAGTTAGCTGCTTTTTTAAGAAGAAGGTAATTACTTCATATCTCCAAGCTGAATAAACCTTGAATCTGTGAAAGTTTGAATTTCAAGAACCAAACCGTTTTGCTGAAAAGCGGATAGGTCAATTTCTAATAAGCTAGAAACAGAAAGTTTATAAACCGATTGTTTAAATAACTCCTTGCCATCGCTATCCATTATTTGGATACATTTTAGGTTTACGGGTATGTCATCGAAATCGATAAATACCTGCTGATTGTCGTCACTCTGAAAAACAGCGTCTTGAAAGGTAGCGGAGGATATTTCGTAACCAAAAGACTCCATAGCGGAAGCCTTCGTTTTTGTTGGAGGATCAATAGCCATTACATTAAATGTGGAAACCATTAAAAAAGCTCCAAGAACAAAAGAAATTAATTTCTGCATATAGGTGTAAATTGAGAGTTTTGTTTGGTCAACGAGTACAAAGGTAATCTAAATTTTGTTACAAACCAAACCACGGATGCTCCACAGGCAATATATATTCTTAAAATACATCATTTTAGGTATAAACAAGGGAGATGAAACATAAAAAACAAATCTAATTTGGCAAATACCGGCTAAAGACAAATCCTACTAAAACAGAATATTGTTCGGAAAATGCGTCCTTAATAGCAACAAAAGAAATATTATTTTGAGATGAATAAAATATCTTACCTAATCTTTTAATTATTATTTTTTATGCTATATAATAGTACCATACCCCCCAGAAAACCACGTAACCAATTCCAACTAAAGTTGGAAAGTACTGATACTGATTCCCAGCCAACTAATTAATAAGGAAGCATTGAACACGACCGAAGGGAGCAATGAACGCGACCGAAGGAAGCAATGAACGCGACCGAAGGAAGCATTGAACGCGACCGAAGGGAGCAATGAACGCGACCGAAGGAAGCATTGAACGCGACCGAAGGGAGCAATGAACG
>CAYRVZ010000097.1:0-9621 GCA_964427815.1 uncultured Saprospiraceae bacterium
GTTTATGAATATATTTATACGCGAGACCGAACGAATGTCGCCGTTTCTTTGGATAAGAATGTTTTAACCGTAGAGCTATTCTTTGATGATTTACAGCCTGATCAACGAAATTTAAATCTTTCTTTTTTGGTGGAATCTGATGTAAGTATTAAAAATATTACCGCTGTTGGGCTAGGGGATTTTTCTTTTAACAAGGAGACAGGTTTGGTTAATACAGCGTTGATTAAAAAAATACCATCGGCGAGCCAACCGTCATCTAATTCAACAATGGCTATTAGACTTGCGCCCAATCCGGTGCAAAATAGGTTGACTGTTAATATGGTTAATGAGCAATTAGGAGAGGTGCGATTTGAAGTGTTTAACCAATTAGGACAAACTCAAATCGACCAAATTCAAACACTTGTGCCAAGGAGTGAGACTATGTCGATAGATGTTTCTAGTCTGTCGTCAGGCGTGTATTGGTTGAAAGTTTATACACAGGATGGCATAGAGGTTGTAAAGTTTGTCAAAGCAGGGGCGCGCTAGCTTTAGTCAAGAATCTTAAATGTTGTTCGGCGATTGGTTTGATGTTCTTCTTCTGTGCATTTACTACAGATGCAAGCAGCAGCAGGTTGAGACTTTCCATAGCCAATAGCGACTAGTCTTGTCGCATCAATTCCTTTTGAAATCAAATAAGATACGGCACTATCTGCTCTTTTTTGCGAAAGCTCCTTGTTGTATTTTTCACCGCCTCGACAATCGGTGTGCGAAGCTAGTTCAATGTTGATAGTTGGGTTGTCCATCAAAAGGTTCACTAATTTATCCAACGAAGGTTTGGCATCTTCTCGAATATTCGACTTGTTGAAATCATAGTAAATATTTTTAAGCGTGATTTCTTTGTTTTTGAAAATTTTGTCTAGAACGACTTCTAGTTCATAGTGTTGTACAGGACTTTCAGCATCTTTCCCAAATCCATTTGATGAATAAGTCACCGTGCTTTTTAAATAGCCGGCTAGAGTTCCAGAAAAAATATAGTCAGTCTGATTGGCTAATTCAAATTCATATTCTCCAAATTTATTGGTGGTTTTACTTTGGTTTTTGTCAGTCTGAATACTTAATGTTACATTGGCTAAAGGCTTGCGACCCAATACCTTGCTTGAAGGGTTTTCTGGATCGGCATAAATTTTTTCAAGTGTAATTATTTTTAGATAATTTTTATAAACAATCTCCTTTGGTTTCTTAACGGTTGGTTTCTTAACGGGCTTTTTCTGAAAAGATAAAATGTCATCTTGTCCATTTCTATTAGAAGACAAGTAACCTTCTTTTAAAGAGTTTTTACCATTGCCCTGCTTCGTAACAATAAGCCCAAAATCATCTCCATTAGAATTGATCGGTGATTTTAAGTTTTTGGGTGGGGTCCATTGATTGACACCTGTTCGGGTAGATTTGAAAATGTCCAAACCACCCATTCCGCCCGAATAGTTAGAAGAGAAATAAAGGGTGTCCGCCTCGATGGTTGGAAAAACTTCATTCCCAATCGTATTAATAATACGACTGAGTATCTGAGGTGTTGACCAGCCAGTCTGAGTCCTTTCGGAAAAATATAAATCATATCCGCCCCATCCATCTTGGTGATTGGAGGCAAAGTAGAGGGTATTGCCATTTTTTGATAATGCGGGATGCATATAGTTTACGCCTGGTTCTTGAAAGTTCAACGGCAAAGGCACTGTCCAAGACTTGCCATCCCATTTGCATTGAAATAATCGACAGTAAATCGCATCGTCCTCTTCTTGATCGCAGCGGGTAAATATCAGTTCATCGAATTCTTGATTGAAGCTCAGTGGACCCTCATTGAGTGGGGAGTTAATACTTGCGTCAAAAGGTTGTACCTCTTGGTCTTTCAACTGGAATAAATCCATGAATTTTTTGCCAGTCCAAAGGTACTTTTTTTCCCCAGTTGCAGCACTTCTGTCAGAAACGAAAACCAAGGCTCCATCTCGAAAAAGCGTAGGGGAGAAGTCATTACTAGCAGAATTAAAGGCAGGTGTGCTGATGGAGTATCCTTGTTCTTTTTCACTCTTGAGCCAATCCATGGCATCTTGACAAGCATTGATTTCTCGGCGATATTCATACGGACTTCCGATTTCTCGCCCGAGTTCTTGAAAAGCCATCATGGCCATTTCATATTCTCCTTTTTGTTTGAGGGCAAGCGCCTGCGCCTTCAAGGCATCGGGGCCATAGCTTTTGGCATAAGCTTTCGCAAACCAATCAGCTGCTTTCTCAGGTTGTCCTGTAATGCGATAAGACTCACCTATCATATAAGCTGCTTTTCCTTTCTTTGAAGGAGAATTTGCCCGCTTAAACTCTTTTTGCAGTAGGGGAATGGCCCTCGCATATTGTTTTTGCTGAAAAGCAGTTTGGCCATCCTTGATTTTCATAGTATAGGTACAGGCTTGCGCATAAATGGATAAAACTAATAGCGTCCAAACAGATAACTTCATAATCGGGGATGTCTTTGTGTAAAGGTAGGAAGTTTTATAGAATAATGTGCAAGGATAGTAATCCCAGTGTAACCCTTTTTCCATAATTCAAAAAATCCAATCTGATAGATCGGCGAATATCCCAAAAAAATCGCCTCCCTTGTATGCATAACCCCTTGAATATATCCCAAAAACAAACCCGTTGACTTTTGAGCTAAATATATTTTCTTTTGATGCTACAAATTGGCATCTTATAACCAAGAAACCAAACAACAAGGAACCATTATTGTAAAGCTATAAAATAATCAATTAATACACATATTTCAATTTAATAAGAGCCCTAAATGTAAAAAATGTCGCACCTCTTTAGATGCGACATTAACAACAAATTATAATCCCATGAACATATCTTAGTTCGCTTTCAAAACGGTTTAATTAAAAAAATATTACCATATTTAGCGAATAATTCTTTTTTAGTTCTGTTAACACAATCTTAATGATAAGCTTGTGATGTATTTAGGAGATAGCTACTTCCCTTCTAAAGTAGCTATCTCACTAAATTCCATGAACATATCCAAAACAAACTTCCGTATCACTTTTGAGTAGTTGTTTGCTTCTTTATACCACAAATATATAGTGGTTAAGAGGTAAACAAAACAACATATTATATTTTTTGTGAAAAAAAAATATTGTAAAAAAAAAGATATTAGTCACATTATCAGTACGTTAAGTGTTGATAATGTGAAACAAAAAAGACAATACAAGCATCAAATAAGCCTAATATTCTTTGGTGTTTACCACGAAAAGGAAAATTTTAAACTTTCTGAGAGCCAATCCATAGCTGAATTTGGGCTAGAGATGATGGGTGTACTTTGGATATCCATTGTTGAATCTTCTCGACTAAGTACTTTCTTTAGATCAAAAACCAAGTCAATTGCTGCCTTATCAGCTGATATCGAAAAAGGTTTCATTAATTGGACTTGCTGAAAAAGTTTATCCTTGAGCGTTACTAAAGAAAAAGGAATAGTAGAACCATCTAAATGGTAAGTTCCACGAATATTCATAAAGATAAAACTAGCATTTTCGGTAGAATACCTATCTTTCTTCGCTAGGGGATGGGTCGATGCAAAATCTGTTGGCAACTGGCTGTTGAATTCTTGGCTAACGCCCACTCCAAAACGAATTCCCGCATAGTCCCCAATAGGAATAGACGCATACTCCTTAACCCAGCCTTTTTCTGCTAACAATGCGTCTGTTTGGAGCTTGGCAATATCTACAATGCAAATTTCTTCTAATTCAACCTCTTGTCCATCTTCTCTTACTAAAACGATATCAGAAAAATATACCTGTAGCTTACTAAACTGAATAGCTCCTGTACTCGGATAATCATATATTTGATTGACAATAAATGGCTTGTCTCCAAAAACCGTCTTCAATGATACCACAGCTTTACCTGCATTGCCGACAGGCAAGTCTTTCCTGCACGAGGTGGCAGTAAGCATATTAAAGAGCAAAACAAGAATAATTAGCCTTTTCATAGTATTAATCGTTTCCGAGGTCGTACTTATCGGTAGCGATTATTGTACCAAACTAACGGCTGAGGCTCCATTCTCAAGCAATTTTTGCAAAATAACGGGTTTTTCGGCTGCCCAAGACACGCCTTCCAGCCATTTGGGTACTAGCACATTCATTTTTATTTCAAAGTTCTCCCCTTTTTGGACGTAAGTCTCATAGTCAAATTCTATTCCACCTATAGCCTCGATCACTTGAAAAGTATCTATTGTATAGGTTGCGTTAGCCGTATCTGTCACGACAATCCATTCTTGCTGGATATACTTTTGGGGACCTGCCCACAGTGAGTCAGGTATAAAAGCCAATGGCCCGGGCTCTTGCAAGGAGTCGGGGATAACGGCATTCTGCTTGTTTGAAAGACCCAATACTAGCCTGGCTCCCGTTTTTAGACCTGGATCGTTGAAGGACTCAAAAGCATGGCCCTTATCGCTTACATTTTGACTGCTCACTAACCACACATTATCGGAAATTTGTTCTTCTTTCGGTGTGACATCATATATCCAGCGCGTTGTTTTACCTTTAGAGTCAAACCAACCATCTGCGTCTCGTACCTCCAATCCACTGATGTAAAAACGTATTGACTTCACTAAATAGACTTTATCTTTGGCATCTTTTTGATAACCATTAAAAAAATTATACCCGGTTGTATCGTCTTTTTTGAAATTAGTCTTCAATACAATTGAAGGATATATGCAGCAACAATCCTTATCTGCTGATACATCAAAATTAAGGGCACTAGCATCCAAACAACCTTCCTTTTTTTGCCTACAGCCAAAGGCTAAAACAAGACACAATAATAATGCACTATTTTTTCGTATTCTTCTTAAATTCATCTTGGTATTTTAAGACTTCTTGTTTAATCATCTGTTTCACTTGCGAAGAAAAATCTTTATTGAGCATCCAATTCAGGTAATTACGATCATGGTACAACGTCTTTCCAACTAATGCTCCAGCTTTCTGACCAAAATTAAAAACGAGATTTCCATCTTTATCGTATTTTAAACGTCGGGTTGCATCTGCAGCCGTAGCATCATGTGTAAATTCATGCAATGCTTTTATATTCCTAACAACTGGATTAGGATGGCTAAAACCTTCGTGGTCAATCCATGCTCTATTTTCATACATATCTAACTGCCCATTAAATACATCAATGGTCGCGCGCACATCTGCCATTGCATCATGGGCGTTTTCAATTTCTTTACCTTTGTAAAATCGTAAGGCAGCCCGCAAGGTGCGGGGTTCCATTTTATAAAAAATACGTTGCATGTCCAGCAATCGACGTTTTGAAATGTCAAATTCCAACCCAGCATTACTAAACTCCTCCATCAACATCGGCACATCAAATCGATTAGAATTATAACCCGCCAAATCCGAATCACCTATAAAGTCATATAGTTGTTGAGCTACTTGCGCAAAAGTTGGCTTATTGCGCACCTGATCAGGGCCGATACCATGCACCTCATAGGCTTCTTGTGAAATAGGCACTCCCGGATTAATTAATAATTCTAACTCCTCCGCTTCTTCTTTTTTAGGGCTATATTTTATCAATGCGATCTGTAATATTTTGTCTCTAATGATATTGAGTCCCGTAGCTTCAATATCAAAAAAGACTAAGTTGTTTTCTAATTCTACTCCTAGCATAAGTTTTCAATTTGTATTTTTTGGTTTATTCATTCCAAAAAATTCTGTTTTAATAGTACCGTCTGATTGCCCAATTTTAAGAATAATCTGAACGCTATCCAAAGATTGGTAAAGTTTTTTTGCTTTTTTATAGCCCATCGCCATGATGCCCGTGGCTAGTGCATCCGCTTGGAGGCAATTATTAGCTAGAACAGAGGCCGACAAGAGGGTGTTCCTTTCGGAAAAACCCGTCTTAGGATTAATGGTGTGGCTATACTTTTGTCCTTCGACTTCATAAAAATTTCGATAATTACCAGAAGTTGCCATTGATTGATTATCCAACGTAATAATCGTATGGTACGCCCCGATTGCAGTGGTTTCTTTGGGAATTACAAGACCTACTGACCAAGTTTTTCCATTTGCTTTTTTGCCAGCGGCTCTATTTTCTCCGCCTATTTCTATGTAGTAATTTTTAATACCATTCGCTTCAAACCAATGAGCTACTTCATCTATTGCATAACCTTTAGCGCAAGCACTAAAATCTAATTGTACTGCCGAATGGCTTTTAAAAATAGTATCCTTGCGGATAAATAGTTTTTCAAACCCTACGTAATGAAGTATCGAATCAATCTTTAAACTATCCGCCTTTTTTATCAACTTATGCCCTTTATAACCAAAGCCCCAATAATTCACCAACGGCATCACTGTCGGATCAAAAAAGCCTTGGGTTCGAATAAATATTTTTTGGGATGCTCGAAGATTTTGCCAAAAATGTTCTTTTGATAAGGCGACAACATTGGTGTCAGATTTGGTGGTATTGAACCTAGAAATCGTCGAAGTCGGTATAAAGGTGGAGACTTCATCATTAATACTCACCAATAAAGAATCAATACTATTTTTTACAGATTCAGGCAGGGATGACCCAAAATAAGACATGTGATAGGTTGTCCCCATCGTTTCGCCTTGTATGTTTTTTTTTTGCGCAAGCGGCTGTGTAGCACACCCCAACAACAAAACCAATCCAAGAACGATCATCTCCTTGTGTAACATCTTCATTAAAATTTGCACAAAAATACAAAAAGCGGAGAAAACAATTGTTTTCCCCGCTTTTATAAAAACTAATTATTCTACTCAAATTAGAGTTTTTCGACTTTCATAGTCGTGAATGAACCTCCAGCGGTTATATTCACATAATAGATTCCTTTTGGAAAATCACTCAGTGATAAAGAAGTTGTTGTGTCAGGCGCATGTACAACTGTCAACGTCTGCCCCAAAAGATTCACCAATCGAATCTCACTTATTTTCAGCTCTTTTGTGGCAATAACAAAATCACCCGTAGTCGGATTTGGGTAAATCTTGATATTTTGCTGCAAAGCAGGATTATTAGTCCCTAAAATAATATCAAAGTCAGCCGCATATCTAGGAAAAATCTGATAGCCATCTGTATAAGGTGAGCTATTGTCATACTGCCCACCTATACCCGTCAGACTAAATGTAGCTCCTGCAGTCTCGACCATCATCTTCAAGGTCGCATTATTAAAAGCATCTACATCATTATCAATTCTCATGGTTAGTGTATCGGCCCCACCATTTGTAATGTCCACATTAAACCCACTGCCATTGTCAGACCAATCAGCCATGTCAACGACATGCATATTGACTAATTTTACTAATCTAGATTCTGTATCTTCTCCAAGATTAGTGACTACTGTAGGTGCAAGTAATGTATTGTCTGCCGAATTTTTAGTTATTTTTCCTGCATTAAATTGAATTAATCCTCTAAACTGACCCACCAACCCAACAATGGTTACTTCGTCCCCTTCAGTCACTGTATAGCCTAAATCAGTATCCTCACGTCTCACCGCAACTCCATCACCATCGGCATCAATTAGGGTAAATTGCACACCTGCACCCCCGATCATATCCACTCCATACACAACACCTGTCAAGGTACAAATAAGGTCCAAAGAATCTGCCACCCCATCTGCATTCTCTGTTGTCACAGAGCCAATCGTACGGTCTGGTGCACATAAAACAGAAATGCTAATTCCTGCAATGGCCGTCTGACCATTCGTCATGGTGACTGTATAATTAAAATCATCTGTATAATCACAGACACCTGGTTTTGGAGTATATTGAACTCTGTTATCAGCCGTGACGATGGCTGTTCCCTCTGAGGGTGCATCAACCGTTACAGAAGCCACCATACCTACTAGTATGTCGTTATCTAGCACATCAAAAGTACGCACAATATCAGTCGCCGTAAAAACGGTATCATTCTCCAAAGTAATTCCAGAAGGACAACCAGAAGCGGCATTTGGATTTGCCTTAATCTCTTTACCATTAATCATGACGCCAGTCCCTGTGGTCGCGCCAATCCAATTCGAGCCGAGATTGTTATCTCCTGCCACATCGCAAAGAACCAAAGAGGCTCCACCTCCATCTGATTCTGAAGACCAATCATCTAGATAAGTTAAAGAATCCAAGAATGCTCCATTTGCATCTTTTAATGTGATGAATTTTTTGTTGTTACTCAAGCCTGAGCCTGTCCATTCGTACGGCATAAATCCAAAAACACCATTAAAAGCCGTATCATTAACAGCAACAATCGTATATTCTCCTGCCCCTAACATTAAAGAAGGGAAAACAAACTCAGAATTACCCGCCGCAAAGACCGCTCCTGTCATATCATAAGCAGCAGTCGTGTTATTCAGAATCTCAACAAACTCCAAAGAATCAACTCCTGACTCTGGTGGGTTGTACATTATTTCCGTAATAACAATGTCTTGCGCTTGTGACGCAAAAGAAAACAAGGCAAAAATTGCCATCAAAATCAGTTGTTTGGTAAAGATTTTTTTCATGTGAAAGGTTTAAATGTGTGAAAGAATTGAATTTAAAATGCCCTTTTGGCATGACAAATTATATTTAATACAAATATAAGCACTCTATTACTTCGATGGCGGAATTATTAACTAAATCTTCTTGAAAAATAATCTTTGTTTAAAATACTAAGATATGAAATTGTTTGCCCTCCTTCCTTGCATTATTTTTTTTTGCTTGCGCAAATGAACAAAAAAAGTAGAACCCATCAATCCAAATGGTGACAGTGAACCTGTACTATTAATGCGCGAAATGGAAAGTCATTGGAAAACGGCCAAAAAGGATTTGGAAGATGAAAAAACAGTAGTTACGCCCGATTTTTCATCCATTCTACACGCAGAACCCATCCCTCATCTTCGCGTCTTCGCGGTTACCACCTTCACGTGTTTCGCACCAAGTCCCATCCCTCATCTTCGCGCCTTCGTGGTTACCACCCTTCACGTGTTTCGCACCAAGTCCCATCTTCACTCTATTACTTCGATGGCGAAATTATTAACTACATCTTCCTAAAAATAATACCTTTGTTTAAAATACTAAGATATGAAATTGTTTGCCCTTCTTCTTCCTTGCATTATTTTTTTCGCTTGCGCAAATGAACCCAAAAAAGTCGAACCCATCAATCCGAATGGAGACAGTGAGCTTGCGCTATTAATGCGTGAAATGGAAAGTCATTGGAAAACGGCCAAAAAGGCTTTGGAAGATGGAAAAACAGTGGTCGCACCCGATTTTTCATCCCTTCTTCACGCAGAACCCACAGATGAAAGCATGAAGATGCCTAGTTTTGAGGGCTTTGCGCAAGCCTATCTTGCCCAAATAAAGGCATTAAATGAAACAGCTACTAAAGACCAACGAAACAGTGCATACAATAACATCATCAATGCTTGTATCGTCTGCCATGAAAATAGCTGTAGTGGACCTATTCCAAGAATTCAAAAATTACTCATTAAAAATTAAAGGTCATCCCTGCGCGAATAGAGAAAGGCTGCTCCAATGAGTTTTTGGGCACATTAAAGTTGTACAACAACATAATTTCGTAACCACCTGGACTATATCCACCACCCACATAAAAATTATCTATCTGCTGCTTTTC
>CAYRVZ010000098.1:0-3644 GCA_964427815.1 uncultured Saprospiraceae bacterium
AGAAAATAAACCCAAGAATATAATCTCTATAATCATCTGCACTTATCTTTCCTCTTAGTAGATTTGCTATTCCCCAAAGTTGGGCTTCTAATTGTTTTTTCTGTTCGTCTGACATCTAATTCTTTTCTATTTTTTAAACAAGTCCCAAATTTACATTTTTTGCTACGATTTTTGGTCGATTGGTGGCAAGAAATTGCTCTTTTGGTTTTTTAGGGTTGGGTTTTAGTGGTGGCCAAAACCAAATGCCCTTTGTTTAGGTATGTTCGTAATTTCCTTTTTCGTATGACGCAGAACATGGGATTGAAAGTATAAAAAAAGGGTTGTCTCAATTGAGACAACCCTTTTAACTGTTCGATTTAGTGATTTATTTCTGTAACAAATCTCTAATTTCAGCCAATAGGACTTCGTTTGCAGGAGGAGCAGCTGGAGCTTCTTCTTCCTTCTTCTTGGACTTATTAATCCCTTTGATGACCATAAACATCACAAAAGCGACAATAATAAAATCCATTAAAGCAGCGATAAAGCTACCGTACATGACTGCATTTTCAGCGACAGCCGCCTGAATGACTGTTCCAGCCTCATCGACTCTTTCAGTGATACCTGGTTTCAAGACATATTTCATGTCGTTCAATCCCTCTGTTTGGAAAATCATACCAATTAATGGTGACACAATTCCTTCTGTAAAAGCAGAAATTACTTTAGCGAAAGCAGCACCCATAACAAAGCCTACGGCAATGTCCACTAGGTTTCCTTTCATGGCAAATTCCTTAAATTCCTTGAGCATATTAAATTAGTTTTAGTTTTGTAATGTCACAAAGGTACTAAAAATATTAATTTTTACTAATATCATGGCGTATTTTATTCAATGCAGACCCAAACTTCACCCATTCTATTTGCTGTTCGCTGTATGTATGGTTTACTTTGAAGGTATCCTTATTCCCATCAGCGTGGTTCAAAACAACGGTCAAAGGTGTGCCTGGCTCCATCTTTTTGAGCCCTTTGATGGTCACCTTGTCGTCTTGACGAATCTTATCATAGTCCTTCACATTGGCAAAAGTCAAGCCCAACATCCCTTGTTTCTTTAGGTTTGTTTCGTGAATCCTAGCAAAAGACTTGACGATTACCGCTTTGACTCCGAGGAATCTAGGCTCCATTGCTGCATGCTCTCTAGAAGACCCTTCTCCGTAGTTTTCTTCCCCAAAAACAACGGTACCGATACCTTTCTTCTTATAGAATTTTGCGGAAGCAGGTACTTCTAAATATTTTTTATTTTCAATATTAAGCACCTTGTTTGTTTCATCATTGAACGCATTTACAGCTCCGATAAGCATATTATTAGAGATATTCTCTAAATGTCCGCGATAAGTCAGCCAAGGTCCCGCCATTGAAATATGGTCAGTTGTACACTTCCCTTTTGCCTTGATGAGGACACGCATATCCGTCAACTCCTTTTGTGTAATCGGTACAAATGGTTTTAATAATTGGACTCGATTTGATTTTTTACTGACCTTGATTTTTATTTTGCTTCCATCTGCTAAAGGAGCCTCAAAACCTGCATCTTTCACGGCAAATCCTTTTGGCGGAAGCTCCACCCCTACTGGAGGTTTCAAACGTACATTCCCCCCCTTTTTAGTTTTCAACGTATCGGCTAATGGATTAAAACTCAAGTCTCCTGCCAATACCATAGCGGTTACAATTTCTGGTGAAGCGACAAACGCATACGTATTTGGATTGCCATCTGCACGTTTGGAGAAGTTTCTATTATAAGAGGTGATGATGGAGTTTTTACGTTTTGGATCTTTGAAGCCCCTGTCCCATTGCCCGATACAAGGCCCACACGCATTCGCGAGAACCATCGCGCCCATTCCTCTGAAATCTTTAATAATTCCATCTCTATTAATAGTGTATCTAATTTGTTCAGACCCAGGCGTGACTGTAAACTGAGCTTTCGCTTTAATGCCTTTTGTGACTGCTTGCCTAGCAATAGAAGCCGCTCTAGTTAAGTCTTCATAAGACGAATTAGTACAAGATCCAATTAACCCGACTTCCATTTTGGTTGGATATCCATTGTCTTTTACCGCTTGCGCAAATTTAGAAATAGGCCAAGCTAAGTCTGGTGTAAAAGGTACATTAATATGTGGTTCTAACTTGGTTAAATTAATGGTGATCACTTGGTCAAAATACTTTTCAGGATTTTTATATACCTCTGGATCACCCGTCAAATGTTTTTTTACTTTATTGGCAAGCTTGGCCACATCTGCTCTTCCCGTCGCTTCCAAGTATCGTTTCATGGAGGCATCAAATCCAAAGTTGGAAGTAGTCGCCCCTATTTCTGCCCCCATATTACAGATAGTACCTTTACCTGTACAGGAAAGTTTTTTGGCTCCAGGTCCAAAATATTCTACGATAGCCCCTGTACCGCCTTTCGCCGAAACGATGCCGGCTAATTTTAATATTACATCTTTTGCGGAAGTCCATCCGGATAAGCTACCCGTTAACTTCACTCCAATAAGTTTTGGCATTTTTAATTCCCAAGCCATGCCTGCCATGACATCGACTGCATCTGCTCCCCCTACTCCGATTGCAACCATACCTAGTCCACCGGCATTCACGGTGTGAGAATCTGTACCGATCATCATTCCACCTGGGAAGGCGTAATTCTCCAAAACGATTTGGTGAATAATACCCGCACCCGGTTTCCAAAAACCAATGCCATATTTATTAGAGACATTTTTTAGGAAATCATAGACTTCTGAATTAACTTCTTCCGCTATCACTAAATCCTTCTTTGCTCCGACCTTTGCTTGAATCAAGTGATCACAATGTACCGTCGAAGGCACAGCCGTTTTATCTTTACCTGCCATCATAAATTGCAACAGCGCCATCTGAGCGGTAGCATCTTGCATCGCAACTCTATCTGGTTCAAAGAAAACATAATCTTTACCGCGCTTATATTTCTTCAGCTTAGAATCTGGGTGAAGATGCGAATAAAGAATTTTTTCCGAAAGGGTCAAAGGTCTCTTGAGTTTCTTGCGTACTTTTTCTAGCTTAGCAGGTAATTCCTCATACACCTTCTTAATCATGTCAATATCAAATGCCATAAGACTTATTTTGGTTCTTTTTTAGACAAAGCAAAACTACCTATTATATCGAATCTAGCCTAATAATGTGACAATAAAAGCCATAAGACTTGTCTTTTTCCTTACAAAACAGGCGCTCAAAGTGTTAACATTGGTGTAAATTAAAAGTTCCTTATACTTATATAGCTAAAACACCTTATCTTGCGGCAGTATTTATTAAAAACTAAAATCAATTTCATGAAAAAAGTTCTTTTTCTAGTCGCTTTGTTTAGCTTTGCTACTATCGCTAATATGAGTGCTCAATCAACTCCTGCTATTACTTCTAACGTAACAGCAATTACTGCTGCTGTAGAAGCGGCAAAAAATGATCCTTCTATCATTCAAAAGGAAGGTAAAGACGGTCTAGTCACTTTCAGCAAGAAGAGTGTTTGTAGTAAATCAGGTAAAGTAAGCTACAAAGCGGTCAGTTATAACGCTGAAACAAAATCTTGGGATGCTGCTAAGTCTTGTAGCTCAAAAGGTAAAGCTACAAAGTCTTGTTGTTCTAGCAAAAAAGGTAAAGCT
>CAYRVZ010000098.1:3744-8464 GCA_964427815.1 uncultured Saprospiraceae bacterium
AAGTCTTGTTCTGGTAAGAAAGCCAAGTCTTGTCATAGTAAGGCAAAGAAAAAGGCTTAATACCTTTATCTTTTGCTATCGCAAAGAGCCAATCTCACTAGAGATTGGCTCTTTTTTATGCTGGATACTGACTTTTGGATAAAGCAAACGTCAATACTTTGCTCGATACAGGTGAGATAGTACGTTTTCGATTTTCAAGTCTGATTTGATGTCTTTGATATCCATTTGAAAAAAGTTTAATAAAAAAATTATTGTTCTTAATTTCCGCCTACTAGATAAGTGAATATTACTTTATTTTGATTCATAAAAACTATTGCCCTATCAAATATAAATTCGCTAATTGAGTTCCAAGAGAAACCTCCAGATTTCTATGAATTTTCAAACCATTTGTAAAACAAATACATTTGTCCTTATCAATTCTACTCCAAAGGCATTCTCATTTGAGGTAAAAGCAAAGCTCATAATCTTAATACATTTAGAAGAAGATCATTTAAGTCTGATAGCTTAATTTGTTCCATTCGCCTTTTAAAGGGTTCAAATGTTCAAGTCTACATACTTCATCCAGCAGGAGGCTTAGCTAAAAGCCAAAACTCGACTGAACAGTTGCTAGCTAAACGAATGAAAGAAATAAGATAAATGAAAAGAGAATCCCTCCCTTACATTCCATCATTTTCCTATCTTTGCCTTCACAAACTAAAACGGAGAAAACTTGCCCACATTCCCATACAAATTCATAGCCATAGAAGGTAACATTGGCACTGGCAAAACCACTTTATGCCGTACATTACAGGCGAGCTTTGAGGCAGATCTTATCCTTGAGCAGTTCACTGACAATCCATTCTTACCCTTTTTCTATAAAGAGCCTGAACGATATGGCTTCCCAGTCGAGCTATTCTTCATGACAGAACGATATAAGCAATTATCTAGTTTTTTTGCAGAGCCCAATATTTTCAACCCTCAAATTTTTTCGGATTACTTCTTTATGAAGACCTTGCTCTTTGCTGGCAACAACCTAAATGAGGAGGAATATCGTTTGTTTCATCGACTATTTTCTATTTTGAATAAAGAAATTCCGCAGCCCGATATAATTTTTTATTTGCATCGCCCAATCGAAAAACTAATGGCAAATATCACCAAAAGAGCTCGCGGCATGGAAGTAACCATCCAACCAGACTACCTCCTTAATATCCAAAATGCCTATATGGAGTATTTCAAAAACATAGTGGAATTTCCAGTGGTTATTTTAGAACTTGGCGATATGGACTTTGTAGGCAATGAGCAGGACTATGCGCTTATACTAGAGTATATGCAGCAATCTTATCCGCCTGGATTAACCCATGTAAGCTTAAAAGTCAACTAATTTTTTGCGTACTTTACTTTAAGCAATTCATATAGATATAAAAAAAGGCCATCTCTTTCGAGATGACCTTTTTTATTCAGTCTATTACTATTACATTTTGCTTATCACAATTGTCTTCGTAATTACTTTCACTTTATAATCCGTGTTTACAATTATTAATAATTGATATACACCCGCTTTGTATTGTCCACAAGACAATTCAAGCGGCTCTTTGGCAAATTCCATTTGACCCGAATTCCAGACAGCTAGACCGACTTCATTCATCAAACTAACAGTACCAAATTCTCCAGTCAAAGAAGATAAATCAACAGAAACTTTGTCATTTGTAGGAACGGGCCCTACTTGAATAGCCTCCTTCTCTCCAATCATAAAAATGGATGCCTCGTTTGAAGTCAAAACCAAGCCATCTTTCTGTATAGCCCGTATTCTATACAAGCTAGTACCTTCAGGCGTCTTTTCATCCAAATAAGTGTAAGTCAATTCTCCACTAATTGAAAAGGACTCCACCTTTGCAATTTGCTTAAACTTACCCCCAATGATGGATCTTTCCACGGCAAAGTACGCATTATTCACACCTGTATTATTAGTCCAAGTCAAAAATGTGTTACCAAAACTATTAGTAGCTGCCAAATCAAACACCGGCTTCGTATCTGAACAATCTCCTATCGCACCAGAAAGATGCATTCTAAGAGCTATGTCAATACTATCAGGCAATTCATGCTCCAGTGTCAATGATTGCGTAACCAATTCTAGCTTTGCATTCATAAAGCCGCCAAACAAATCACTGTCGGTTAACCCTGCTCCATTACCTATGGTAAATGGTTTTCCTGTAGAAACTATCGCTAATTTTGCGCCAGCCATATTACCCTCGCCTATCAGATATCCACTAATATCATTAAAGTAAGCTAAATCAGCTACATCTAATTGATAACAATCAGCTTCATAGTCAACACCAGATGGCACCTCATTGGTTTTTCCACCAAAGTTAATACTCATCATGTATTTAATACTTGGATCCGTCACATTCTCAATACCCACAACTAGTTTTGCGGTCTGATTAATCAATTCCGTTAAGTTACCTTTAGAAACTATCACAAAACGATCATCATCAGGCGCTAAGCCTGGCGCTATTAAAAATTGCTCTGTAGTGTCATCACAAGCAACAGCACCATCAAATACTTCATGATTGGCACATACTGCTGAAGGAACAGCTGTAATAGCAACTGAGAAGGTACAAAATGCTTCATTACCACATTGATCGGTCGCTCTGTATTTCACCATTTCAAAAGTACCAATTGGTAAGCTCTCTCCTGATGTTGGACCGCTCATCTGCTCAATAAATACAGCTGGGTCAGTACAAGTTGTTACGGCTAAAGGAGAAGACCATGCCATCGTTGCATTTACTGCACCTGGAGCTGCTGCTACTCTCAAAGCTGTTGGACAAGTAATCACAACTTCTGTATCATTACTACAATCAGTCGTTTCCCCTGTCAAAGCCAAATGTATATCTGCTACATAGTCTTGGACAGATAAGTGAATATCGTTATCCTTAGGTTGTGTAACTACAGTCAAATCTAACCAAGTCACCATTCCTAATTCATCTGTAAAAAGATTTGCTCCAGTACCTATTTGAGGCTTATTCATCTTCCAAGTAGCAAATAATTTTGCTCCTTGTAAAACGCCTTGCCCTTCAATCAGACCTGTTACATTCTCATAGTAATACCAATCAGGGAAATCAGTAGAGAAACATTGCGGTGGTATAGGTGCAGGTAGAGCAGATGTCGTTCTTCCAGTATAGACTAGACTCATTTTTAACTGCGCACTTGCATTACCTTTATTCCGTACCGTCATCTCTAAAGAAGCGGTTCCATTTTCATATTCTGTAAATGAACCAGACTGATAAGTATAGAAATCACTTATCCCGGCTACACCTTCTACCATTCCTGACAAGAAGAAATTAAATGGATTTTCAAAATTACAATCCACTACTTCTTTAATATCTCTCATCGCACAAGGCACCACATTGTCAACCTTTATGGTAAACTCACAGGTCTTTGAATTCCCACAAGCATCCGTCGCCAAATAAATTACAGTATAAACTCCTGCTGTCAATAATGAGCCACTTGCCGGACCATAGGTCTGCTCAACAGTAACTCCACCTATTGGGCAAGTTGTCGTTGCCGTAGGTGCTGCCCAAATAACCGTCTGGCTGTTTGTGCCTGGCACAACAAACGTCACGATATCATCATTACAATTGAACTCTATTTCGCCTGTTGGTGCATCCTTAACAATTATATTGAAGCTACACATCTCCGTTGATAAACAAGCATCATACGCTTGATATACAACTGTATAAATACCTGGGCTCAATTCAGAACCAGATGTTGGCCCTTGAACTTGCACGACTCCTAATCCTCCTAATGGACAAGTTGTAGAGGCCGTTGGTGTTTCCCATGTAGCAACCTGACCTGTAGCACCTGGCGTCAACATCACTTCTATGTTTGAGTTACAATTCAATTCAACTTCGCTAGTAGGTGGAGGTAATACAACTATTGTAAATTCACACACAACCTCTTCATCCAAACAAGCATCAGTCGCAACATACACTACTTGATAAGTACCTGCTGATAACATTTCACCACTATGCGGTCCGCTTACTTGCGTAACTTCTAGTCCAGGCAGTGGACAAGTGCTCGATGCCGTAGGAGCCGTCCAAGTAACCACTTTACCCGACATTCCTGGCGCAATCGTTACTTTAATGTCATCATTACAAAGCATGCTAATCTCACCAGTTGGTGCCGCATGTATAATGATATTAAAACCACATTTCACTGATGAACTACAATTATCTGTAGCTTCATACTCTATGAAATAGTTACCTGCCTCAAATGCAGTACCGCTTGATAAACCTTCAATTTGAGTAACTAAAATTCCTCCGTCAAAGCAATTAGTAGTGGCTGTTGGAGCCATCCATTCAATTACTTCAGTATCGTTACCAGGTGTTAAGGTAATTTCAATATCATTCATACTGGAACAATCCATCTCTACGGCTACATCTTCTCCAGCTGTAACCACTATCGTGAAGCCACAAGTCGCTGTGTTTCCACAAGCATCTGTTGCTGTATAAGAAACGGTATATGTTCCTGCTTCAAATTCAGTTCCACTTACTGCTGTTGTCGTTTGCTCAACGTTTACAGTCGAACCTAAGAAACAGTTACTCGTCGCTGTTGGTGCAACCCAATTCACTACTTGACTTGTTTGACCTGGACCCAATGTAATATTTACATCTGTCAAGTCACCACACGCCATCTCTACGGCTACATCTTCTCCAGCTGTAACCACTATCGTGAAGCCACAAGT
>CAYRVZ010000098.1:8564-9611 GCA_964427815.1 uncultured Saprospiraceae bacterium
CGCTGTGTTTCCACAAGCATCTGTTGCTGTATATTCAATATTATAAGTACCTGGTGCAAATGACGCCCCACTAGGAGAACCATTTGTTAAGTTAACCTGCAATCCATCGTTAGCACAACTAGTTGTTGCCGTAGGTGCATTCCAAGATAAAAGTCGATTAGCTTCTCCCGGCAATAGATTAATATTGATATCATTCAAAGAAGCACAATCCAACTCTACTTCCCCATCAGGATCACAAGCAAAAGGATCTCCATCTAAGTTAATATTAATATCAGCTCCAGCATCTACAAAAGAAATATTTGCAGCAGTAGGCTGACTAACAATTGTGATATCAACCCAAGAATCAAATCCCATTACATTTTGATGTAAGCTTGCACCCACACCAATCTGAGGAATATGCATATTCCAAGTACCTATTAAGGCTCCACCTTGTAGGTTCTCTAATCCAATAATAGAACCTTCCATATTTTCAAAGTAAAACCATTCATTCATATTAGCTGAAAAGCAATAAGCATCATGCGGATTGGTATTCGTAGAAGTTTTTCCCGAAAGGGTCATCTCTATCGCAAACTTAGCCGATTGATTAGTCCTATTTTGAACCCTCATCGAAAGATGCGCCGTCCCATCTTCATATTCTGTAAAAGTTCCTGTTTCAATTAATTCGTAACTATTGTCTAAATTAGTCATGCCTGTAATAAGGTCTTTCGTCCAAAAGGCACTCTGAATACCCCCATTACACTGCTCTATATTAGAAATATTACGAACGATACAAACCTCTGCACCTTCATAAGTTACATTCACATTGAAGCTACAAAATTTTGTATTTCCACATTCATCGGTGGCTTGATACTCAACGGCATAATTACCTGTCGGTAGTGAAGTTCCACTTACAGGTCCCGAAATTTGAGTTACATTCACTTGTCCAACAGGACAAGTTGATGTAGCTACTGGCGCATTCCATGTAACGACCTGCTCTAAAGAGCCATTATTCAAATTAACATTAATATTAGAAACTACATAATCTGTAATAGCAGTTCCTTTAGCAGT
>CAYRVZ010000099.1:0-9560 GCA_964427815.1 uncultured Saprospiraceae bacterium
ACATAACGAACACGCCAGGAATACCTGGCTCACCTGCATCTTGGATGCCGTTTCCGTTCATATCATTCCAAACAAAATTACCCACAGAAGCCGGCGTAGTAGCAACACCCGGATTCACCGTAACCGTAAAGCTACAAGATTCAGTGTTTCCACAATCATCCGTAGCCATGTAAGTTACAGTATGAGTACCCACAGAGAAAGCGGTCCCACTAGCTTGACCGTTTGTTCTAGTTACGGTAACATTACTAGGATTAGACGCACCTGGGCAAGGAATCTCCATTACAAATTCCGCACGGTACCATTCATCTCTGTCTGTCCATTTACCGTCAGACTTGAGCATGCGAACAAAGTTCTCATTACCCCCAGAAGGTTCACAGTCATTCCATCCCCAGCATTTCCAGTTCTCGTAACCAGGATTCTCACCATTTGCCCAAGTAAAATTACCTTCAGATTGATAATCAGAATATCCAATCCAAGCATCGGTATCATTACCGATTAAGTTTCTTACGAATTCATTTTCACCTGCATCGTTAATAGTCACTAAATGACCTCCTGCAGCAGCCGAAAGATTTTTTGCTGTATTCCAAGAGAAATCATCTCCATTAGAACAGAAATACTTACTTCCGTTATATTCCCCCATGTACACAAAACCACTTTTGTAGTTTCCTACTTGAGCACAATCAGGATTTCCTCCTACTGTACAAGTAGTAGTCGCATTTGGCGTACTCCAAGAAGCCGTAGCCGAATTTTGTCCTGCAGCAGCTGTTACAGTGATGTCAGAAGGACAAGAAAGAGAAACAGTACTCGCTTGCTCATATCCAAAACAAACACTTGCAGGATAAACTGAGTTTGGACTACTGTTGTCGTCTTCACCATATTGGCTGTCATTCCAATGAACCAAAATGATTTGGTCAACTCCATTAGGGAAAAAGTGACTACCCAACGAACCCGTTGTGTATGCATCCATCGTTCCTGTTGCAACATCAGCTGTATAGCCAGTTTCCCAAACAACAGAATTGTTCTTTAAGAAAACAACCTTCCAAGTTTCGTGAGGCTGATTTTCTGTGTACTCTCTACCACAGTACCCATCCCAACTAACATACTCGTTGATGTTAATAGTAACTGGACCACTAAAAGCGGCTGGATAAGAGTTAGTAGGAATCGCATATTGGTGATCCCAGTAGAAAAAGGCATCAGCATATACATCACAATCATCGTAAGAGATATCATTATCCCAAACAAAAGACCCATTATTACATGATGGATCCGGTGGAAGATTCCAAGCTAAAGCCTCTTGGCTAAAGCTAAATAAAAGGAAAATTCCTAAAAATAAAGCATTTGCTTTTTTCCAAGAACTCCCTAAGGTAGCGTTCAAGTTGTTTTGCCACTCCGCCCAAAAGGTAAGCGTTTTTTTCATTGTGTGTGTTTTAGATTAACAAAAAGTCAGTAATAGCAAGTACCACTAACTTAGAATAAAAAGAGGGGGGAACTGCCAACAAAGATAAGTATTTTAAACCATTAAACAAAAAACTCCGGTAAAACACTTCGTATTACACAAACCTATTATAAAGGCAAGAAAGGGCTAAAACTAACCATAAAACACTATTAATAAATGCTTTACACATGTAAAATAATAAATATTAAATATTTCATCTTTCTAAAAATACCAAATTTCACGTAGATAAAGAATTACTCTAGAGCGGACAAGCACTCCCCAAGCTTAGTAATTTGCTTTTTGTTTCCAATCACAATGTAGCTTTCACCAGCTTTTAAAATGGTATCTGGTCCAGGATTGGCTGAGTACTGCCCCTTTGTATCCCGCAAACCAATGACATTTGCACCTGCATAAGACCGTATATTCAATTCTTTCAACATTTTCCCTTTCATACTTTTTGAGAAGTCGTTGAAATGGATCTCTTCAAATCCAATATCTGTATTGGTTTCGTTTGCAATAAAGGAGAAAAAATCCACCACGTCAGGTTTGTTCACGAGAACAGCCATATAAAAGCCTCCTATTTGATCGGGCATTATTACATGATTGGCACCAGCCAAAAACATTTTCTTTTCGGATCGTTTTGCTACGGCACGAGATATGACATCAATATTTTTGTTCAGTTGTTTGGCCGTCAAAACAATAAAGATATTTTCTGAGTCATCCCCCGTGGCAGCCATGATGGTTTTAGCTCGTTCTATACCAGCTGCAATCAATAACTCATCGCTAGTTGCATCACCCACAAGCCACAGCAAATTATCAAACTGCATTTTGGCCTTTTCAATTTCCAGCTCATCCCGCTCAATTACAATAAAAGCTTGTCCTTGTCCTTCAAGATGACGACATATTTCGTAGCCGTATTTTCCAAAACCACAAACTATCACATGATGCTGCAGTGCATTGATTCTCTTTTCCATATTTTTAATAAATCTTTTTTTAAAAATTTCCCCTTCAATAATGTACCTCGAAAAGGCCGTTGCTGCATAAGCATAAACACCAATATTGCCCAATATGTAGATTGAGGTAAAAATACGCCCCGACCCACTAAGCGGACGTACTTCACTAAAACCAACGGTAGATAATGTAATAATGGTCATATAGAATGCATCTAAAAAGGAATACCCTTCTACCGTCACAAAACCGATCACCCCGATGGCTACCGAAATTGCCAACAATCCAAATGCCGTCCGAATACCCGTAGTCAATTTGGATTTATTGCTATATAAAACTTTGGACTTAGCAAATGTATTATTGTTATTCATTTATAATTCTATCTACACAAAAGGCAATTTCACAATAGTCGCTTCCAAGAATTTAGCGCCTACTTTAATTTTAATAATTGTTCCCGTTTTCCGAAAGGATTTCTTTACGTAACCCATACCAATAGGATATCCTAAAGAAGGCGAAAAAGTACCTGAAGTAACGACTCCGATTTGTTTTTCATCTTCCGAAAAAATCAAATAATTTTGTCTTGGCACACGCCGTCCTTCTACAGAAAAAGCAACTAATCTTTTTTTAATTCCTTTCTCTTTCTTACTCATTATGAATGACTTACCTACAAAATCACCCTTATTAGTTTTGACAATCCAACCGAGTCCTGCTTCAATAGGAGAAGTCAAATGCGTAATGTCATGACCATACAAAGCAAATCCTTTTTCTAGCCGTAGGGTATCCCTTGCACCTAGTCCTGCAGGCTTAATTCCATGCTTTTTCCCAGCTTTAAAAATAGCATCCCAAATTGCCTCCATCTGGTGCGATTCAGCATATATTTCAAAACCACCTGACCCTGTATATCCCGTAGCCGAAACTAGTACATTCTCAAACCCTGCAAATGCCCCTTTTCGAAAATGGTAATATTCAATATCACCCAAAGGCATGTCAGTCAAAGATTGTAAAGCACTCACTGCTTTTGGGCCTTGCACCGCTAACAAACCCGTTTTACTTGAAATATTAAAAATTTCAGTATTGAACTTATTTTGTTTGTTTATCCAGTCCCAGTCTTTTTTAATATTACCTGCATTGACCACGAGCATATAAGTTCTATCACTTTTGGTTCCACCTTCTGTCGGCACTCGATAGACCAATAAATCATCCACAATCCCGCCCCTTTCATTTGGCATACAAGAATATTGGACGTCCCCAATGTTTAATTTTGACACGTCATTAGAGGTGACATACTGTACTAAATCAAATGCCTCTTTCCCCCGAACAATAAACTCGCCCATGTGGCTCACATCAAAAACCCCTACACCTTTTCGAATAGTCAAGTGCTCTTCTTGTATCGTTGTATATTGTACGGGCATGTTAAAGCCTGCAAAAGGAGCCATTTTTGCTCCTAATTCGATGTGTTTCTTAGTTAAAGGTGTGTTCTTCACGATTACAACATTGCTCTGCTTACGCAAATAGTTTTGGATAATGGGACAAATGTAAGTTTTTTTATTCAATCTATGCTACAAAAACCGCTGAATTAGTACCTTTAGACTTCTATCTTTTTTTACGGATTAAAACAAGCTTAAAAATGACAGTAGGCATAATTGGAGCAGGCGCTATGGGGCGAGGAATTGCTCAGGTAGCCGCCATGAGTGGCGAAGAAGTTTTGCTCTTTGATCAGAACCCAGCGGCTTTGATCAAGGCTAGAGATTTTATTGAAAGCATTTTAACTCGCCTTGCAGCAAAAGGGAAAATAACCGATTCCGAGGCTAAGGAAATATTTGGACGCGTTTTTTTTGTGGAAACATTATCAGGCTTCTCCAAAACAGCAATAGTCATAGAAGCTATTATTGAAAACTTGACCATCAAACAATCCGTATTTAAAGAGCTAGAGGCGATTGTGCCGCAAACAACGATTTTGGCAACCAATACTTCGTCTTTGTCCGTTTCTGCTATTGCATCATCCTGTGAATTTTCCGGAAGGGTTATTGGAATTCATTTTTTCAACCCTCCTGGCTTGATGCGACTAGTGGAGGTTATTCCTGCCATTCAAACAGAAGATACCGTAACCCAAAAATCTTTAAGTATTATTAATTCTTGGGGCAAGACCACCGTCCTCGCTAAAGACACACCCGGCTTTATTGTCAACCGAGTAGCTCGTCCTTTTTATGGAGAAGCGCTTCGTATTTTGGATGAAGGCATCGCTGATGTCGCCACGATAGATAATGCGATGAAGACCATAGGCGGATTCAAAATGGGCCCTTTTGAGTTAATGGATTATATCGGCAATGACATTAATTACACGGTAACAGAAACCGTCTTTAATGCCTTTTATCAAGATCCAAGATACAAACCTTCTTTTACGCAAAAGCGCCTTTCGGAAGCTGGATTTTGGGGACGAAAAACGGGAAAAGGATACTATAATTATGGAGAAAACGCCCAAAATCCTGCACCCAATAGTGACAAACAGCTTGCACAAACTATCTTTTTTCGCATTCTAATCATGTTGATAAATGAGGCTGCTGATGCGTTCTTTTGGCAAGTTGCATCAAAAGAAGATATTGAATTAGCGATGACTAAAGGCGTTAATTATCCTATGGGATTACTGCACTGGGCAGACGAAATAGGCATCGATACTTGCGTTAAAACCATGGACAAGCTCTATGACATCTATCGAGAAGATCGCTATCGCTGCAGTCCGTTATTGCGTCGAATGGCTCAAGAACGGACCTGGTTTTTCAAAGAAGGTACTTGGGTATAATTAAAAACAATACTACTTACAAAAAATGAGTAAAAGATACAATTTAAATCTCAATACGTATAGTCAACTAAAAAAGGGTACGGTTATTTTAAAATGGTATTTAAATATTATAGTTTTGATTATTTCTCTTTTTTGGATAGATTATGAATTTTTGCCAACACAACAAACCTCAGACACGATCATTAGCAAGGTTCCTGGCGATCCGAACAGTCATTTCACTACTAAACAAAATTTTAGTTTTTTGCTACCTCCCAAGTTTCCTATAACCGAAGAGGTAAACCTCTATTATGCTCCTTTATTCAAAACCGTAAAAATCATTTCTTTTTCAAAAATAAAAGGTCGTTATCCTAATTATAATGATTCCCAATTGATTCTACATTTCTCTTTGTTCCTAATTTTCGCAGGTGCGCGAAGTTATGTGGGCAGTAAGCCCGTTGTCAAAACCTTTCCATTAATTAAGATAGTCCTCGTTACGATTATATTTCTAGTAATCGATCTAATATTCCTGTTTCTCTAAAAAGATATTATCTTTGACCCAAACAGAAACTAAGCCATTGCCTACTCGCTATCAACACAACAAAGCTTTTCAACAAGCACTTCAACAACTGAACCCTACACAACGCAAGGCAGTCGAGCAAATGGATGGCCCCGTTATGGTGATTGCAGGCCCTGGAACGGGCAAGACTCAAGTCCTTGCTGCTCGAATCGGGAGCATCCTGTTAAATACAGACACCAACCCTTACGAATTACTATGCCTCACATACAGCGATGCGGGCGTAGTAGCCATGCAGCAGCGTTTACTCACGTGGATTGGGCCCGAAGCCCATCGCATCTCGATATTTACTTTTCATTCCTTTGCTCGTAAGGTTATCCGAGAAAACCCATTGGCATTTGGCGGTGTTGCCATAGAGGTGATAGATGAAATTGAACGCAGTGAAGTTATCAGAAGCATTCTTGACAAACTACCACCAGAGCACCCTTTGACGGCAAAAGCTAATTCTCAATATTTTTATGAAAGGCATTTAACTCAACTTTTCAAATTAATCAAACAAGAAAATTGGATTCCTAAAACCTTAGTAAAAGACATTGATGCTTACCTCTTAGCCTTACCACAAGACCCAGACTACTTGTACAAGAGGGGCAAGCAAAAAGGGCAATTAAAAGAAGCCGTGCACTATCAAGAAGTCAACCGAATGAAGCTACTTCGTGCCGGCGTGCTTTTATTTTCCCAATACAATACTGCCTTACAGAAAATCGACCGATACGACTTTGAGGATATGATACGTTGGGTCGTGACCGCTTTTCAGCAAAAACCTTATATTCTACGTAGATATCAAGAGCAATTTCTATACTTTTTAGTTGATGAATATCAAGACACCAATGGGGTACAAAATGAATTACTGCAATTACTAATTTCCTATTGGGACAATCCAAATATTTTTGTAGTCGGTGATGATGACCAAAGTGTTTTTGAATTTCAAGGAGCAAGAATTAAAAATATAAGTGATTTTTATCAAAAATATAAAAACAGTATTCAGCTTTTTGTACTAGAAGATAACTATAGATGTCAAGTAGGCATATTACAAGCAGCTGGTGAATTAATCAAACACAACCAAATACGCTTAATCCACCAAGAAGAAATTGAGGCATCCAAAGATTTAAGAGCGAGTGCAAGAGGGCTACTTTCCTTTGAAAAACCGATTGAGATCCTTGCTCTAGATAATTATGTCCAAGAACTAGCGGCTATCCTGCATGCCATCAAGTTCGGACAAGATGCAAAGATTCCTTTGCACGAAATGGCCATTATTTACCGTAATCACAAAACGGGGGATGACATCACTAAATTACTGGAAACCAACCAAATAGACTACGAATTAAAGAAATCAATCAACCTTCTGGAAGAATCTTTAATCAAACAAATTTTACTAATTTTACACTATACGGTACGTGAGCGCACGATCCCGAAATCTGGATCAAAATTAGTTTTTGAGCTTCTGTCCATTCCTGCTTTTGGTGTTGAGGATTCCGATATTATTCGGCTTAACTATCATCGTGCCAACAATGACCTTACGTGGTATTCTATTCTTCATGATGTGACTTTATTAGAAAGTTTGGCATTAATTAATGTCAAAAAAATAAATAATTTTGCACAAATAATGGACCAAATAATTGTTTCTTCTTCCCATCTTTCTATGACGGAGTGGCTAGAATCGACCATTAATATTTCTGGTCTTTTGCCATTTGCTTTAGCGCAAGCAGACAAACAGTGGAACTTGGATTTATTATTTAGCTTTCGCAAATTCATCAAAACTCAAGTATTAAAAAAATCGGATTTAAGCATTCAAGAATTATTAATGTATATTCAACGTATGCAAGACAATCGCGTGATTATTCCAATTATGAAAATTCAAGGCCGTTCAAAAGGCATTAAGTTATTATCTGCCCATAGTTCCAAAGGTTTAGAATTTAGGTTAGTCATCATGCCAGCTTGCACAACTGACTGGGAGAAAAGGTGGGCTTCAAAATCTGCTTTTAAAATCCCTTCTAATATTACGATGAGCGGAGAAGAAAACCAACTGGAATCTGAACGGAGGCTTTTTTATGTCAGCATGACACGAGCCAAAGAAAAACTATTCCTCCTCTACCCTATTACTAACAATAAGAAAAAAGGAACAAAGCCCTCTCAATTTATAACAGAACTCAATCTACCGACCCAAAAGTGGCAAGCGAATCCTACTTCTATCACTCATATTGAGCAATCTGTTTTACAGCTCCATGTGACCCCGATGGTAGAAATTCAAAAAGACGTAGTGGGCAAAGTTTTAGAACAATTTGTATTGAGTATCAGCTCCTTAAATAGTTTTTTAAAATGCCCCGTTTCCTTTTACTATGATTACATTTTGCAAGTACCTTCAGAGACGGGTGCCGCTGCTTTATATGGTACTGCTTTTCATGGTGCCTTGCGAAAGATGGTCGAACAAATGCGCTTATCTTCAGATAAAAAATATCCGACAGCCGAAATGGTTAGTGATTATTTTGAATTAGAAATGAAGCGCATTCAAGGTCTTTTTGTGCAAACGGAGTATGAATCTCGTTTACTAAGAGGCAAAGCAGCTATTCAAGATTATTACCGCCAGCACCATCAAGATTGGATTCAAGACACCATAGCAGAATACCATATCACTCACACCGAAATTGATGGCGTTCCTGTCAAAGGAAATCTAGACCGATTAGATTTTGTAGATGGGCAAACTGCGCATGTTTTAGATTACAAAACAGGCGAACCCATTCCTGTATATGCCCCCAAAAAAGACAAACCAGATGGATCTGATTATTGGCGTCAGCTAGTTTTTTATGCATTATTATTTGAACATCAGCGTGCAGATAGTCGTCGAGTCATCAAAGGCACTATTTCATTTATCGAAAGAAATAGCAAAAATCAATTTATAGATAAAACTTTTGAAATTGAACGTGAAGACAAAATGCTGGTTCGTGAAACGCTCAAAACTACTTGGACAAAAATCCAAAATAGTGAATTCTACAATGGGTGTAATAAGCCTAAGTGCAAGTGGTGCACTTTCCAAAAGACACAAAAAGCACCTGCATCTTTTCGGGATGAAGTCATCTTAAATTTGGATGATTGATGACTTCCAACTGAACAGAAAGCCTTTTTTAAAAGTTATGAGGATGCTGGAACAAAGGATATGCCGGCTTAAACAAAATCCCTTTCATCGGGTTAATGTTTAAATCAAAACAAAAATACTATGTCTCGTACGCTTTCAAATATGATACCCTTAGGAACTATTGCTCCTGACTTTACATTACTGGATACTGTTTCGGGTGAAGCACTAAATCTTGACCAAGTCGTTAGCCCAAAAGGAACGGTAATGATGTTTATTTGTAATCATTGTCCGTATGTAGTTTTAGTGATTCCTGAATTACTAAAACTAGTCAAAGAATATCAAGAAAAAGGGATTGCTTTTGTCGCTATCAGTGCGAATGATGTTGTGAATTATCCAGATGATTCGCCCGAAAAGATGTCTGAACTTGCGCAAAAAGAAGGTTTTACTTTTCCTTATTTATATGACGAGACTCAGGCAGTTGCAAAGGCTTATGACGCCGCTTGTACGCCTGATTTTTATTTATTTGACGGAAGTAAGAAACTATATTATCGTGGCAGAATGGATGAGGCGACTCCAGGCAACGGAAAGTTAGTGACAGGCGATGACCTTCGTTCTGCATTAGATAGGTTACTGGCTGGACAAAATGCCCCCGAAGAACAAACCCCTAGCATGGGCTGTAATATAAAATGGAAATAACCTGTGGTAGAAGGATTGGATTTAAGTCTAATCGATTCTGCCACTATTTGTTTATGAG
>CAYRVZ010000100.1:0-9560 GCA_964427815.1 uncultured Saprospiraceae bacterium
GAGGGATTCGAACCCCCGGTGCCCGCGAAGGCACGTCGGTTTTCAAGACCGGTGCGATAAACCAAGCTCTGCCATTCCTCCGAATGGGATGCAAAGGTAGGCGACTTTTTTGAAAAAACAAAACTTAATATCTAGTTATTTACTTTTTGGCCGAATTTATTGGTTAAAACCTCCTTACGGTCGTGGTTTTAGGTAATTAGGCGACATCTAATTCAATTTATGAAAACAAATAAATATATTGGTGGTTTATAATAAGTCTATGTGGGAGGCATACTTGTAGGGATATTGCTCATGTTCTCGTTATACCATTGAAAGTTTCAATCGTACTTGGGAGTTGGGTAACCAGGTTGGGTATTTAGCTCCCTTTTTTTTGAACAGTCAATTGACTAAATAAAACACAAACTGATGAAATTAAATTTTTTAATCATCCTTATCGCTACTGGAATGTTTTTCGTAGCTTGTAAGACCGAGACAGCCAAAACAACGGCTGAAACAGTTGTTACAAAAACAGTCGAAACGGCTTCTACGGCTACAAAGACGACTGAGACAGGTAATTATACAGTAGATGTTGCTGCCAGTACCCTAAATTGGATGGGTGACAAAAAATTAAGCGAAAAACATGTCGGGTCTATTAAGCTAAAGGATGGATCTTTTTCCATTACAGATGGTCAAGTAACTAGTGGAAAAGCAACCATTGACATGGGTTCGATTACAAACTCAGATGTCACCGATCCTAAGAAAAACGCTAAGTTGGTTAGGCATTTGGGCGGTGAAGATTTCTTTGATGTCGCTAAGTTTCCAACGGCTTCTATCGCTATTACAGGCGTTAATGAAAGTGGATTTGAAGGAAATTTAACCATGAAAGGCATAGAGAAAGCTATCAAAATTCCGGGGACTGTAACCAAGGAAGGGAATAACTATGTCGTGACAATTACCCCTTTTACTTTTAACAGAACAGACTGGAACATTAAATATCGTTCTGGAAATTTCTTTAAATTGGCAAAGGACAAAATAATCAATGACGCGATAGAATTAAGCGGTAAGATTGTCTTAACTCCAAAGAGTTAGGGGAAGTAATTTAAAGATAAAAAGGGCTGTCTTAAATCAAGACAGCCCTTTTTTTGGTTGATGTAACCCTATCCGTGAAAATCCAAAAAATCTGTGTTCTATCGCCTTACGTTAAAAACAAGGCTGTTAAATTACCAAAAAAGTTAATCCTCCAGAAGGTCAATCCTCTCCTCTTCCTCATCATAGTTTTTCTTATTCTTCCACCAAATGTAGGTGATGAATCCAACAATGATATAAGGGGTGAAAAACATATATAAGATGCCAGTATTGAGCCCTTTAGCCATTTCTCCTCCATCTTCTAGATTTGCTTCTACAGCTGCTTTACACATGGGGCATTGGGCGATACTGTCAAAAGCAAAGAGCATAATCAGAGAGACTACACTAAATGCCACTATTTTCTTAAATTGTCTTTTCATAATTATGTATTTACTGCAAAGATACAAAAAAATAATGTTCAGGATGGGCGTTGCCCTGTATCCATAGCAAGTATTTTAAATGTAAAGTAAAACGATTAAAGTGGTAGAAAGGACATTTGAAAGAAGCAGAATAAACGCATAGCTAGCAATAAGGTAGCATTCTAAAGTTCAGTACTTTAGACAAAAGCCTTAAATTTGTCGTAAAAAGAACAATTTAGAAAAATAAATCATACCTTTGTGTTAGTTGAACAATTTTTAAATCATAAACTTACAAAAATGAAAAACTTTTCTGTAAAAACATTTCTTGCGATTTTGGCTTTTGGTGCATTTTTCACCTTTACATCATGCCAAGAGGCAGGTAAGAAAATCGATGCTGCTGCTGCTGCGACAGCTGATGGCGTAAAAAACGCTGCTGCTAAAGCGGGTGAAGTAGCAGGGGATGCTGCTAAAGCAACTGCTGACGGCGTAAAAAATGCTGGTGAAGCGGTAGGAGATGCTGCTAAATCTACTGTTGATGGAGCTAAGAACGTTGCTTCTAAAGCAGGTGAAGTAGCTGGAGATGCTGCTAAAGCTACTGGAGATGCTGTAAAGAACACGGCAAAGAAAGCTGCTAAAGCAACGGGTGAAGCCATCGAATCTACAGGTAAGAAAATTAAGGACGCAGGTCAGTAATTTTTACCTTTTATAAAAAAGTCGATATCGAAAGGTATCGACTTTTTTTTTGCCTATATTTAGCATAGCAGAGATATTAGGAAGTCTGTAAGTTGGAAAACTACCATTTTTGGGTTATCTTTGCATAGTCTAAACCGATTACACCCAATGAGTATGAGCACTTCAATAAAAATGGGAGGGACAGATAAAATTGACTTCCTTTTTTGGACGCTGAGAAGTTTTTTTACTATGTTGAAACTATCAATTCCCTTCTTTTTCCTCTTTTTCCTCTTTTTCTTTTTTGTTAACACCGCGTTAGCTTTGCCTTTTCCGAAAGGTAATACAGCTGATGCTCCTTTAGTCTGTCCTGATGATACTGAAGGACCTGTGTTTACAAACTGCCCTGGAAATAAGACTTTAACGTATAACACAGCGGTCTGTGGCGCAATCGTAACGTGGGATGATATTATCCTGACTGATAATTGTGATATGATGCCAATGATATTATCAAGCACACACGACTCAGGTGACACTTTGTTGAATCCCAACACCTCTATCACAATCATTGCCGTGGATTCTACTGGAAACAAATCTACTTGCGATTTTTCGGTGCAAATAACGGGTAGTACAGGAATAGGACTCACTTGTCCTGATAGTATAACGGTTAATGTGAATGACACTTGTACCGCTATCGGTACTTGGGATTTGCCTAGCATCCTCAACCCTTGTAACTCCGCAACCAATCTAACCTCCAATTATCAAAGCGGTCATTTATTCCAAGGAACGGGTGATTATGGAGTCGCTTATACGCTAACGAATGGCTTTTTAGATACGGCCACTTGCTTTTTTGATGTCCTTGTTAATGATAGTTCGCCCCCTTTAATTTTTGGGTGTGCATTGGACTCCACGTTATATACAAAAGGGACGGGTTGCGAAGTGGCTTATTCTTGGACGGAACCCGTAGCCATGGATAATTGTAGCGATGTCGTGTTAATTCCCTCTATGTTTAACAATGGTTTTGCCTTTCCACTCGGTACAACTATTGTGAAGTATAAGGCAATTGATGATGTGGGACTCATAGGCGCCTGTTCTTTTAAAGTAACCGTTTTGGATACTATTCCGCCGATAACTACTTCATGTCCAGAAGATTTTACGGTAGTGGTGACTACGGGTTGTGATACCACGGTCATGTGGGAAGCGCCTATTTTTATGGATTGTGATGGTAACCCGACGATTACTCAAACACATATCTCAGGAGAAAGCTTTACAGTTGGTACACATGAAGTGATCTATACAGCGGTCGATACTAAAGACAATCAAAGTAAATGTTCCTTTAATATTACGGTAAAAGATAGCCAGAATCCTACGATGACGAGTTGTCCAAACGACACGACCATTTTTGTAGATGATGCCTGTGAAGCGGTATATAATTATTTGATGCCTAGTGCGATGGATGATTGCGATGGTGCGCTTACGCCAACAGCGAATCCTGCGAGTACTACTTTTGGTGCAGGTATTCAGGAGATTGAAATTACGGCTAGTGATAGTGGTGGAAACAAAGTCAGTTGTAGCTTTGTTGTTACAACAATGGACACTTTGCCGCCTACGACAACTTGTCCTTCGGGCATTTCAATTAATGCTGATGGAACTATCATTAGTGATCCTAGTGATATTATAGATCACATAGAAATGAATGGTTGTGATAAGCCTATTGTCTATTTCGATTTTCCGCCTATAACGGATAACTGTGGGGCAGACATAACCGATCCTAACATGTTAGTTGATTCATTTTCTGTAGGAATGTCCAATCATACATATAATTTTAAGGACCCTTTCGGAAACGGCGGTGCTTGTGGGTTTTCTGTAAACGTGGAGGGGAGTCATGATGCCATAGTGATTATGGCGGATGTCAATTCCGTTTGTCCCAATGGATCCGTTACTTTATCGTCCTCTATTACAGCTTTAGGAGCGGTTTTTCATTGGACTGGGCCTGGTGGTTTTATGAGCAATGAACCCACACCGACCATTGCTGATTTTTCATTTGCGAAAGCTGGAAAGTACTATGTGACAATAGACATGGATGGATGTTCTTTTGAGCCCGTAGATTCCTTCGAAGTCAGCATTGCGGAAGCCATTACAGCTGTAGATGATGCGCTTACGGTTCCCTTAAATGCTATAGATTTTCCATTGGATGTAACCACGAACGATGAGCTTCAAGGCCAGATGACAGATGTAATTATTACCCAGACCGTATCTAATGGGACGATATATGAAGGCGGAGGCAAGTTGTTTTATACTCCGACAACGGGCTATGTGGGGTCGGATCAAGTTTTTTACGAAGTTTGTGTAAAAGATTGCCCTACGATCTGTTCGTCTGCGATTGTAAACATTGATGTTGATCTTGGGAGTACAGGAGATGTCTGTATTATTCCTAATTATCTAAGCCCCAATGGAGACGGCATCAATGATGAATTAATTTTGGCTTGTATAGCAGGAGGAGATAACCAATCAAAGATTTTAATTTATAACCAGTGGGGCGGATTGGTATTTGAAGAAAGTCCTTATTTGAATACTTGGCGAGGGGATATGAATCATAACGAAGGAGAACCTTTGCCAGACGGAACTTATTATTATATTTTCTGGAAAGACAAAAACCAAACACCGCAGAAAGGGTACATAACGATCTATCGATAGTTGCCCAAAATTACTGAATATGATGAAACACTATCTATTACTTTTTTGTGTGCTGATTGCATTGCCTTTATGGGGGCAGCAAGATGGACAGTTTACGCAGTTTATGTTTAATAAACAGTACTATAATCCCGCATATAGTGGTGTGAGAACGGTTCCGACTATTTCAGTACTTTATAGAAAACAGTGGATGGGTTTTGAGGGAGCGCCTATTAATCAACAGGCTTCTTTTAATACGCCACTGGGCGAACGAGTGGGTGTGGGACTTTTAGTTCAAAGACAATCACAAGGTATCTTACAGACGACTGGCGGCATGGCTTCTTATTCCTATTCGCTTGCCCAGACAGATAAAATAACATTGAAGTTTGGGGTGCAAGGCGTCTTTGAGCAAAAGTCCATAGACTTTATGAATAAAGAGGTGATAATCCGAGAACCCAATGATCCTTCAACGAGAAGTGAAAAGACGGCTACTAATATAGGCAATGTAGGTGCAGGTATTTATTTAGGACATACTAATTTTTATGTGGGGGTTTCGATGCCTCGAATTTTGGAAACTAAATTTGGGATCAATGAAATTAATAAAACTAAGGCACAGCAAAAACGGCATCTGTATGGCATGGTGGGCGCTGCAATCCCCTTAGGATCTAAAGTTAGGTTAATGCCAGCAGGCATGATAAATTACACCCAGAACGCTCCGTTGAGTTTGGATGCTAATCTTGGGTTAGAATTTTTTAAAATATTGACCATCGGCACTTCCTACCGTACCGGTCTCCAAGGAGCAGATGATTCGATTGATTTTTTATTGCATTTTTTGGTTAAGAATCGCTTCGGTGTGGGCGTGGCGTATGATCATACGCTATCGCCCATTAAAGATTATTCTAAAGGAAGTGTAGAAGTATTATTACAGTTTGATTTGAGGGCACGGACAGATGGCGCAGGAGGGGGCAGCGGAGGAGATATGTCTAACCCTCGTTTTTTCTTTTAAATTAATCCCTTGAAAGGGTCTAACGGAATTCAAAAGATGATGCTGAAGAATATATTTATAGTAGCGGGTATTATGATGAGTAGTCAATTGCTGCTTGCGCAAAATAGTTTTCACTATCCGATCCTTGAGGTAAAGAACGAAGAAAAAATAAATTCGCCTGTGCTAGAATTTAGCCCTTCTTTTTATGAAGATGGTATTCTTTTTATTTCCACCATGTCAGCAGGAAAAGACAAACAAGGGTATGATAAAAAAATCAAGAAACCAACGATGTCTATCTTTTTTGCGAAAAGAAATGACATTACGGGAAGCCTTGAACACCCAGTACCTTTTGCACCAGAGCTAGGCTCAAAAATGCATGAAGGTCCCTTAACCTTTGATAGGAATGCCGAAAAGGTGTATTTCACTAGGAATGATTTAAAGAAAAGACGCAAGAAGACTGCAAAATTAAAAATCTACGAATCTATTAAAAATAAAGAGGGAGTCTGGAGCTTGCCCGTAGAATTACCTTTTAATCTGGATGATTTTGATACCGCACATCCTTCTATCTCAGCGGATGGCAACACTTTGATTTTTTCCTCTAATCGGGAAGGCGGTTTTGGAGGGATGGATTTATATATGGCTAAGCAAGAAGGAGGTATCTGGTCAGAACCTATCAATCTAGGAGACAAAATTAATACGCCTTCGAATGATGTGTTTCCTTTTTTACATGCAGATAAGACAATGTATTTTTCTTCGGATGGGCGTGATGGAGTAGGGGGCTTAGACTTGTATTATACGGTTTTGAACGAAAAGGAGGCGTATGTAGATCCTGTCAGTTTAGGACCGGATTTTAATTCTCCGATGGATGATTTAGGAATCATATTAGATCGAGACAAAAAGAATGGATATTTTTCATCTAACCGAATCGAAGGAATGGGAGAGGATGATATTTATGCTTTTAGTTTTGACCAAGGGGACATCGATGAGTATTTTTATTTTAAGGGGTTAGTTCCAGATGTTCTAGAAGCAGTCATTTTTAATGTAACGGATAAAACGACTAATGCCCCTATTTCTAATATGAATATCACCATCTTGCCCTTGAATGACCCTATTGTTGACACGTCTATGTTGTCTAGAAATAGTAAGGGGCAGATAGCTCTTTTAGCGCAGACGGGTAGCCAAAATAATTATGAGGTATTACAGGGTAAGATGAACCGCAAAGGACGCGAGGTGATGACTGATTCCACTGGGCAAGTGCGTATTCTTTTGCCGAAAGGATATTATACGGTAGTAGCCAATAAAACTAATTTTGCCAATCAATTTGAAGTGGTGAATACGACCAGCAGAGAGGTGTATTTTTACACCAACGAGGCAATGGGTTGTACACCGGTATATGGTAAAGTGATAGATGAGCGAAGTCAATCAGGAATCCCTGACTTGATGGTCAAGATGTATGATAGTCAAGATCAATTAATTACTTCCGTAAAAACCAACGATAACGGGGAGTTTGAGGCTTGCGCAAAATGCGAAAGAAACTACTATTTTCAAGTAGAAATGAGTGGAGCAGAAATCGGACGTTCAGATTTGGATACTAAAAATACGCCTTGTGAAAAAGCGAATTCCTATAAAATAATGATCCCAATAGGCGATATCTCCGTAGCGATGGAAGAAGGAACTATCATCGAACTGAAAAATCTCTATTTTAATTTTAATGACGATGCCATCAGACGAAATGCCCGTCAAGATCTAGATAACTTGGTGAAGGTTTTAAATAAGTACCCGGACATGGAGATTGAAATTGCTTCTTATACGGATGCCGTGGGGAGTGAGGATTATAACCAAGGGATTTCTCAGAAGCGGGCAGATAAAGTGGTATCCTATTTGGTGAGTAAAGGTATAGGGGCGGAAAGATTGATTGGTATAGGATATGGAGAATCTGGTATTAGAAATAGATGTACGAATGGAGTGAAGTGTAGTGACCGAGAACACCAATTTAATCGACGTATTGAAATAAAAGTGACCAAGACTAGTGTACCTGTCAAAGTAACCTACTCAGACGCAACGCCACCCCCAGAACCCTATAAGGCTCACTCCAATAAGTCATATCCAGGAACAAGTGAAGACGCGGCCGAATATCAAAGTTTTCATGTCGTCTTAGGCGCTTATTTGATGTCTAGAAACGCAGAGAAAAAAGCGAATAAAATACGGGAAATGGGCTTCGAGGAAACAAGTGTAACGACGTTTTCTAATTCTCCTGCTTATCATTCTGTTGTAGTCCAAACCTTTTATAACTACGACGAAGCTCTTGAATTTGCCAAATCCCTTAAAGCAGATTATGACTTGGAGTACTATATCAAAAAGATGCGCTAATAATGGGTTTTATCGCCGTATATATTACGAATAAATCCAAAGAAACCGCTCATCGCCTCGCGGATGAATTACTTCATGAAAGGCTGATTGCTTGCGCTAATATTTTACCCATTGAGGCTGCCTATCATTGGGCAGGAGGCATCCAACAGGAACTAGAATGGGTCGCATTAGTAAAAACAACGCGTGCGAATTGGGAGGCTCTGAAATCTAAAGTCGAACGCATTCATCCTTATGAAGTGCCTTGTATTATGAAGTTTGAAGTAGAAGCCAATGAGGCTTATGAGCAATGGATTAGGGAAATGGTGCAACCTAATAAATAACCTTGATGGAAGATAAAATTAGAAAAGTGACGCAAGTCACACATTAAAGAAATTTCTACCCTCAACTTTGCAGTGAAATAATTTTCTAACGAATAAAAAATAGAGTATGAGTTTTTTTGGTAATATGTTTGGAGGTGGTCCATCCGTTGATTTTAAAGAATTAGTTTCTAATGGAGCCGTTCTTCTTGATGTACGTAGTCCTGAAGAATTTGCACAAGGTCACGTTGATAATGCTATCAACATTCCTTTGCAAGTCCTAGGTGGACAAGTGGATAAAGTCAAAGCAATGGGCAAACCCGTAATCATTCACTGCTTGAGTGGTGGACGTGCAGGTAGTGCCAAAGGTATGTTAGAATCAGCAGGCATTGAGTGTTACAATGGTGGTGGTTTTCAATCCCTTGCTTCACAATTAGCATAATTATTTAACATATTTTGTAAATGACCACGGTATGTAGAATGCCATGGTCATTTTTTAACCTTTCAAAAGAATAAAAATGAAGATCAGTCTTTTTTTAGCTGCTGCAGCTTTCACCCTTGTTAGTTTTATGACTTCTTGTGGAGAAAAAACAACTGCTGGTACAGCTACAACGAAAACAACAACCTCCACTTCAGAATCAACCCCAACCAAGGCGATTGATCATTTAAAAATCGATGCTTTTAAGAAACTAGTGGATGACAAAGCAGGCGTATTAATTGATGTCCGAACACCTCAAGAACATGGTGCCGGTCATATCGCAGGCACGGATCAGAATGTGAATGTCAGTAGCCCTGATTTTAAAGAGATTATGGGGCAAATGGACAAAGATAAGACCTATTTGATTTATTGTCGTTCTGGTGGGCGTAGCAGAAGAGCTATGGGCATCATGGAGTCAATGGGATTCAAAAATATTTATGATTTGTCGGGTGGATATCTTGGATGGTCTAAAGCTGGTTATAAGTAAATCAAACAACATTTCTGTACTTGAAAGGGGCTTGTCTTATCGACAGGCCCTTTTTCTGTTCTAAGCTGCCAGACTAGGAAATTGATATATCTTGCACTCACTTGGTTCTTTGCAAGACCTAATATCAATTCCTTTTTGA
>CAYRVZ010000101.1:0-9546 GCA_964427815.1 uncultured Saprospiraceae bacterium
TTGAAATTTTTATTCTTAACTTAAACGCTTCCGACTATGAAGAGAGTTAATTTTTTACTCGCCATTATTTTGTTTTTCTCTGTTGCAGTAAATGCGCAGACAGGTCCTGGTGATGATATGCCTGGTGCAAGAGAGCCAGGTAGTTGCTACGCCAAATGTTTGATCCAAGATCAGTATGAAACTCAGACTGAAAAAATCATGACTAAGGCGGAGGACGTACGCTATGAAGTAGTTCCGGCTACTTATGAGACTACTACACAGCAAGTTATGACCAAAGCTGCTTCTTCTAGGTACTATGCAGTACCTGCTGAATTTGGGTCTGAAACTGTTTCTTATGTAAGTAAAGCACCTAGCAGCCGTTTGGTTGTTGTACCTGCTACATTTGAAAACACCACTGAAAGAATTATGACTCGCCCAGAATACAAGCGTCTACAAGTAGTTCCGGCTACTTATGAGACTGTATCTGAACAAGTGATGGTAAAGCCTGCTTACAAGCGTATTGTAACTGTGCCTGGTTCTTACGAAAATGTGACTGAATCTTACTTGATTTCTGCTGAATCAAAGCGTCTTCAAACGATGACGCCTAAGTATGAAACACAAACTGAAACTATTGAAGTTAGACCGGCTTCTACCAAATGGGTAAAGAAGAGAGGTAACAAGGCTTGTTTGTCTGAAGATCCTGATGATTGTTTAGTTTGGTGTCTTGTCGAGATTCCTGCTCAAAGCAGAACAGTAACTAAGCGTGTAAACGTGGGTTGTGCTGGTGGCGACGGAACGCCTAACTCTAACTGTACTAGAGATGTAGTGATTCCTGCTAAGATGGGTACTCGTACTTACAGAAAAGTAAAGACTTCACCTACTACTAGAGAAGAAGAAGTTCCTGCTCAATTCAAGACTATCACTAAGCGTGTAGTAAAGACGCCTGCTTCTACTAAAGAGGTTGTTGTTCCTGCTGAATATAAGAATGTTTCTGTTAGAAGAGTGAAGACGCCTGCTACTACTAGAGAAGAGGCTATTTCTGAACAAACAGCTTCTTACAAGAAAACAATCGTTACTAAGCCTGCTACTGTTAGAGAAGAAACTATTCCTTCCGAAAACGGAACTATTTCTACGAAAGTAGTGAAGACTCCTGCTTCTGTTAGAAATATTTCTGTTCCTGCTGAATTTACTACCATCACACGTCGTGTACTAGTAAAGAAAGGTGGTTTCACTGAATGGAAGAAAGTTCTTTGTAACTCTGATGTTACTAGCTACACAGTGCGTCAAATCCAAAAGGCTTTGATGGATAGAGGCTACGATGTGGGTGCTGCTGGTGCTGATAACGTAATGGGTGCTGACACTAAGTCTGCTCTTGTTAAGTTCCAAAAGAAGAATGGTCTTCCTATCGGAAGCTTAGACTTCGCTACTTTGAAAGCACTTGGCGTAAAGTATTAATCTATACACCGATAATTCGGCTCGATTAAATATATTAAATCCGTTCCTATTCGTTTAGGGACGGATTTTTTTGTTTAGGAGTAGTCTTTTTTAATTTAATCTGTTTTGCCTTTTTGAGTGAACCCTAATTAATCTTGCCGTTAAAAAAAGAGACGGCTTTTTCTGTCGTTTTTGCTACCCCTTTGGACCTAAAAAGCTGATTATCAGTCTTTATTAGGTTAACATTTAATAAAATATCCTCGTATATTATATATTATCATAATTTTTGATTTATTTTGCAGGTGGTTTTTGAGAAGGAATGGTTTGAACTCAAATTTTTAGAGAAATAAAGCGTTTGTTTATTGACTTCCACGAGCAAATTTGGACATTTTGTCCTTATAATGCAAAGCATACTATTCAACATACGAGAAGATAACAAATTACCGTGTCGTAAAGACAGAAAAGTATTGCTAACACAAAAAGAGAATAATATAAATGGGGCTTTTTAGTTTTTTTACCAAAGAATTGGCTATTGACTTAGGAACGGCCAACACCTTGATCATTCAAGATGGAAAGGTCGTGGTTGACCAACCGTCCATCGTGGCTATTGACCGCCGAACCAATCAAACGATTGCGGTCGGGATGAAGGCGATGATGATGCACGAAAAGACCCACGAAAATATCAAAACGATTCGACCACTGAAAGACGGTGTGATTGCCGACTTTCAAGCGGCAGAGAGTATGATTGAAGGAATGATTAATATGGTCGGTAACAAGCGTCGTTTCTTCTCTAGTTTGAAGATGGTTATCTGTATCCCTTCTGGCATCACCGAAGTGGAAAAACGTGCAGTGTTTGATTCTGCCGATAATGTGAACTCGAAAGAGACTTATCTAATATTTGAACCAATGGCTGCGGCACTGGGTATTGGATTGGATGTCGAAGAGCCAGAAGGTAACATGATTATTGACATAGGTGGCGGTACGACTGAAATTGCCGTAATCGCGCTTTCGGGAATCGTAGCGGATCAGTCAATCCGTATTGCGGGTGACGAAATGACTATGGATATTATTTCCTACCTAAAACAGGAACATAATATCTTGATAGGAGAAAGAACAGCGGAAAAAATAAAAATAAACGTAGGCGCAGCGATTACTGATTTAGAAAATCCGCCTGAAAAATATGCAGTAAATGGTAGAGATTTAATGACGGGTATCCCTCGTCAAATTTTTACGACCCATTTTGAAATTGCGGAAGCATTAGACAAGTCAATTTCCAAAATTGAAGACGGTGTGTTAAAAGCCTTGGAAATGACTCCACCTGAATTAGCATCGGATATATTCAAAAGAGGATTATATTTGACAGGTGGTGGAGCCCTGTTGCGAGGAATTGATAAGCGATTGAGTGCCAAGACAAAATTGCCAGTAACGATTGTTGATGATCCATTGAGAGCAGTAGTGCGAGGTACGGGGATAGCGCTGAATAACATCGGTAAATATACTTTCCTTGTGGGGCGAAACTCTTAATTAAACGGTTCAAAATTCCTTTTTTATGTACACGCTCCTCCAGTTATTACTAAAGAGAAGTAGCTTGATACTCTTCTTAGTGATGGAGTTATTTTGTGCGATCCTAGTTATTAATTCCAACAAAAAGCAAGGAGAAATCTTTCAAAATACCTCAAACTTTTTTTCTGGAAGGGTCAATAATAACATCAAAGGTGTTAAAGATTATTTCTTTTTGAACGCTATTGCCGATAGCCTATCGAATGAAAATGCCGTCCTTAGATCCAAATTAGCTTCCTCTCGATTTATCAATATTCCACATCAAGATACTTTTCGTCGGGTGCGAGTAGATAGCATTAGTGGGGACTCTATTTTAGTTAAGTTCTTATATGTGGATGCTAAAATTATTAATAATTCAACTGCTTCTGCAAATAATTACTTTACGATAGATCGAGGCCGAATACACGGTGTTCAAAAAAGTATGGGTGTGGTTTCTGCAAATGGAGTCGTGGGTATCGTGACCGCTGTTTCGGATCACATGTCCAAAGTGAAATCTATACTAAATAGAGATTTGAAAGTGAGTGGAAATGTGCTCGTTAATGGAAAACCCTATTTTGGATCTTTGTCTTGGCAAAGCCATGATAGACGTTATGTTAACATGGATTATGTGCAGAAGTATTCTAAGATTTCTAAAGGAGATTCCATCGTGACGAGTGGGTTTTCGACGGTTTTTCCGGAAGGTTATCTGATAGGTAAAGTGGATAGTTTTTATATTCTTCCAGGTAATTCGGATTATAAGATCCGAGTGAAACTCAGCGAAGATCTATCCTCCATACAACGGGTATATGTCGCGATTAACTTAATGAAGGAAGAACAATTAAAACTAGAGGCGGAGGATGAATAAACAATTGCAAAGTCAAATATTGAGGTTCGTTCTTTTGGTGATTATTCAGATCGTTATCCTAAAGCAAATTCCGATTGAGTTTGGAGGCTTTCCATTGTTGCTTTTTTTATATCCTTTGTTTCTGATTTTGATGCCAACCGATAGCCCTAAACAATTATTAATAATAATGGGATTTGTAATTGGAATAACCTTGGACATGTTCTATGACTCGCCATTAGGTGTACATGCAGGCGCGGGTGTATTCACGGGTTTTGTAAGAGGATTTGGGTTGCGCCTTGTCGGTGTTGAAGAAACCAAGTTGCCCGTTCCTTCCATAGCTGCTTTGGAGTTTGGGAAGTTTGCTCGGTTTGCGGGTTTCTTATTATTGGTGCATATTTTTGTGTACTATGTATTTGACGTTTTTACGTTTGTTTTTATTAAAGAAATTTTACTAAAGACATTGGGAAGTTTTGTCTTTTCTTTCCCGCTTCTTTTGGCCGTTGCTCTAATTACAAATACGAAACGATGAATCGGGATCAAAGTGGACGTTCGAGGTTATTATCAATTCAAATAGTGGTTGTAATTGGAGCCGCTATTTTAATTGGGAAGGCTTTTACGTTACAGTTATTAAATAATTCTTTTCGTTCTCGTGCCCAAGTCATTGCTATAGATAAAACTACAGTTTATCCTTCTAGAGGCGTACTCTTTGATCGCAATGGTAAGTTGATGATTTCTAATAGCCCTATGTATGATTTGATGGTTACTTTTAAGCAAGTTGATCCCAATATGGACACCCTTAAATTTTGCCAGTTATTAGATATTGATACCGCAACTTTCATTAAGAACCTAAACAAGGATTGGAATAATATTCGGTTTGCAAAGTCAAAACCTTTTGTTTTCTTAAAAAAGTTGTCAGTGCCTACTTTCGCAAAACTAGAAGAACATTTACATGAGTTTTCTGGATTTTATCCAGTTTTAAGAAATATACGTGGTTATCCCGTTGCGGCTGGAGCGCACTTACTAGGGTATATTTCGGAAGTCAGTCCAAGAGACATTAAGAATGGAGAGGGAGTCTATTCTCCAGGGGATTATATCGGCACCATTGGATTGGAGAAACAGTATGAACAATACTTGAGGGGGGCGAAGGGGTACAAATATGAACTAAAAGATAATTTGGGCCGTATTGTGGGTTCATTTGAAAATGGCAAAAAGAACATAGATCCTGTTGGTGGTTCTGATTTGACAACGGCTATAGATATTGATTTGCAGGCTTATGCGGAATGGTTGATGGCTGGAAAAGTAGGCAGTGTTGTTGCCATAGAGCCTAGTACAGGAGAAATTCTGACGATGGTGAGCACACCGACTTATGATCCGAATTTATTGATTATCACAAGAGAACGAGGGAAGATTCTTTCTGAGTTGCTTAAAAATCCGGAAAAACCTTTTTTCGATAGAGCCACCATGGCAAAATACCCGCCGGGTTCTATTTTTAAACCAATCGTTGGGGTGATAGGGCTTAACGAGGGCGTTATCCGAAAAAGTTCTAGCTTCAAATGTCAAATGGGCTACTACTATGCCGGACGAACATACGGCTGTCATAGACATGGACCTGTTCGAGATTTGGCAAATGCCGTACAAATTTCTTGCAATAGTTTCTTTTTTAATACCATTCGAAATATTATCGACCAATATGGTTTTTATAACCCTCAGAAAGGGCTAGATCGTTTTACGACTGATATTCATAAATTTGGACTGGGCAACAAGCTAGGGATTGACTTCCCTAATGAAAATGCAGGGAATATCCCAACTTCTGCCTATTACGATAAAATTTACCCAAAGAGTAAAGGCTCTTGGAAATCCCCTACGGTCATGTCTATTGGTATCGGTCAAGGTGAAATTCAGTTAACGAGTATTCAGATGGCTAACCTTGCTGCAATCATTGCTAATCGAGGTTATTTTTATACGCCACATCTAGTTACTAAAATGTCGGATGGTACGCCTATTGATCCCAAATATACGAGTAAAAATTCCGTGGATATTGTGCCTAAAAACTTTGAATCGATCATAAAGGGAATGAGGGATGCAGTCCTTTCGGGAACGGCAACATTGGCAAATATCCCAGGAGTCGATATTTGTGGAAAAACAGGTACTTCTCAAAATCGAGGAAAAGATCACTCTGTATTTTTTGCTTTCGCTCCCAGAAATAATCCCAAAATTGCCATTGCAGTCTATGTTGAAAATGCAGGTTGGGGTAGCAGTTATGCGGCACCCATTGCAAGTTTAGTAGCCGAAAAATACATCAAAGGTAGTATTTCTGAATCTCGGAAAGCTTTAGAAACTAGAATGCACGAAACCGCTATCACGACCATCAATACCGTACAGGAAAATGCCCACTAAAATCAAAATATCTGCCATCATGGCCGTTGCCGAAAATGGCGTAATCGGTCGGAATAACGAAATGCCCTGGTATTTACCTGCGGATTTTAAGTATTTTAAAAAGACAACCATAACCCACCCTATCATCATGGGGCGAAAGACTTTTGATTCTATTGGGCGACCGCTACCCAAACGAACTAATATTATCATTTCCAGAAATGAAGAGTTAAAAATAAAAGGGTGTATCGTCATGAATAACTTAGCGGATGCGATTGCTTTTGCAAAGCTAGAAAACCCAGCAGAAATATTCATCATCGGCGGGGCTACTATTTACCAATTATCCCTACCAATTATCGATACAATCTATCGGACGGTGGTGCATGTTTCTCCGATTGGAGATGCTTTCTTTCACCTGCCTGTGGAGTGGAAACTAATATCAAATGAATACCATCAGGCAGATTCCAAAAACTTAATCCCTTATAGTTTTCAAATATTGGAGAGGTAAAAGGTGTTTAGCGTTTGCGCAAGCCCTAAATAATTGTACCTAAATTTCTGATTAATAGCGAAGTAGATTCGACAAGTAGCATACATTGTAAAAAAAAGAGGCCTTCCCTTTCGAGAAAGCCCCTTTACTTTTTTTAAAGAGCTACACAAATAGGTCTTCCATTTCCTCCAGTGTTTTTCCTTTGGTTTCTGGAATATATTTCCATACAAAGAATATGATAAAAAGGATAAAAGCCGAAAAGATAAAGTAGGGCAGCGCATGATTCCAAGTGCCACCTTCTACTATTAATTTATTAGTTTCACTTCCTACCACCATTGGAAATGTCTGCCCAACAAAATAATTGGCAAGCCACTGTCCTGCTACAGCGACGGCCATAGCTGAGTTTCTGACCTTGTTTGGAAATATTTCCGAAAGGATAACCCATACAACAGGTCCCATAGACATCGCAAAAGAAGCAATGAAAATCAAAACACCGATTAAGCTTATCATGCCCTCTGTTTGTGTAAGAGCAGCCTTCCCGGCAGCATTGACATGCGCATATTCACTTCCATAAAGGGTGAAACCCATGATTAAAAAACCTAACAACATCCCAAAACCACCAATGATTAACAAAGGTTTTCTACCCAATTTATCTACAGTGAACATGGCGACAAAAGTAAAGACTAAGTTCACCGAAGCCAACAAAACTTGCTGCTTCAAAATATCATCTTTCCCAAAACCCAATGCTTGTTCAAAAATATCTGCTCCATAATACATTACAGCATTTATCCCCGTAAACTGTTGTAAAACGGATAAAATAGTACCAATTACAACGATACCTAAGATGCCCTTTGTCAGGATTGATACCTTCGTTGATGACCGTTCTTGGGAGAGAGAATTTTCAATTTCTACTATTTCTTTGTTCGCGATTTCTGCACCATGAATGCTCGCTAATATAGATTTGGCCTCTTCTTTTCTTCCTTTCGTCATTAACCATCTTGGACTCTTAGGAACAAAGAACATGCCCACCAAAAATAATCCTGCAGGAATCAGCTCCGACCAAAACATTTTTCTCCAACCGTATTCTAAGTTTTGTTGTTCTGTTAAGTTATTTCCAATAAAATAGGTCGCTAAAAAGACCACAAAAAAGCCAATGACAATCGCTAGTTGATAAAAGGTGACCAAATTTCCACGCTTATCAGCAGGCGCTATTTCAGCTATATACATGGGCGCATTCATAGAAGCCACACCAATCGCTATGCCCCCTAATACTCTGAAAAATACTAGAACTGGGATTGTCTCGGGTAGCATAGAGGGTAGCCCTGAACCCCATGCTGATACGGTAAATAATACTGCAGCCAAAATTAAGGAACTCTTCCTCCCTATCGCACTACTGAGTAGGCCAGCCACCGCTGCACCTCCAAAGGCGCCAAGTAATGCACTACTCACCACAAAGCCTTTCGCGGCATCAGATAAGTCAAAGTATTTGGAAAAATAAAACTGGGTGCCATTAATAACCCCAGTATCATACCCAAATAGCAATCCTCCTAAGGTCACAATTAAGGTAATGAGGTAAATATTTGTCTTTTTTGTCCGATTCATTTTTTTTATTTTAGTCAGGCAGTACGCAAACATAGCAAAAAAAAAGGAATGTGTTGTGTGTTTTAGCGTTTAAGTGTTTTTTAGTGCTTCACTTGAGACCTATCTATGTTTAAATGGGTGTAGTTCTGAAATTAAAAAAAGGCCCTTAGGTTTTAATTTCTGGGCGGCTTGCGCAAAATATGCATCGTTAATTTTCATCCGTCTTGTTTAGAAATTGCCAACTAAACATGGCTAAAACGGCACCTAAAATGGGCGCCAATAAATAAATCCAAAGCCCTTGTAAATGCCCAGAAACAATCGCTGGTGCAATGCTCCGAGCAGGATTAAAAGAGCCTCCAGATATAGGCCCTGCAATCATAATCAACCCGATTACGGTACCACCGATTATGACTCCCGACAATGCCGTTATTTCTTTCTCTTCGTGTGAAGTTACCCCTAAAATAGTGAGCATCATCAAAAAAGTAGTGATAATTTCCATCCAAAATGATTGGGCAAAACTTCCAGATGGGAGTGTCTCACCTAACGATGTTGCCTCCGGAAATAGCAGGACAACTACCCCACTAGCTAAAAACGCACCTAACACTTGAAAAAGAATATACATTAAGGCCACTTTCTTTGTAATCAATTTACCTACAGCTAATGCTATTGAAACAGCGGGATTAATATGTGCTCCGGATATCCGCCCAAATATGTATATTATGGCTGTGATGATTAGACCAAAAGCAGCTGCTATGCCGATTAGACCTAAGGATCCATTAGTTTGGGTATTGACAATAATAGACCCAGTTCCACAAAAAACTAGCGCAAAAGTGCCAATCAATTCCGCCAAGTATTTTCTATTGTTCATGGCGTAAAGATATTGTATTAATATAAAAAGAGAATGATTAATTAAAATCATCCTCTTCCTTTTGGTTTAGTGGCTTATAAAGCCGCAGCCCCGGCAGAAGCGACCGCATGGTCATCTTCTACGGTGCTTCCACTAACGCCTATAGCGCCTATTATTTTTCCATCCGAATTCTTGAGACAAACCCCTCCTGGAAAACTAATGAGTCCTCCATTTGAATGCTCAATGTTATACAAGGAACCTCCAGGTTGTGACAAAGAACCTATTACACCCGTGTCCATATTAAAGAAACGTGCCGTTCTTGCCTTTTTCATTGCGATATCAATGGAACCAATCCAAGCTCCGTCTTCTCTCGCAAATGCAGTTAAATTAACCCCTGAATCTAAAACAGCGATATCCATTTTAGTACCTAACTCTTGTGATTTCTTCTTAGCTGCAGCGATC
>CAYRVZ010000102.1:0-9454 GCA_964427815.1 uncultured Saprospiraceae bacterium
AAAAAAACCTGGTTGCAATTTCACTCAAATTCTAAATGTCGGTAGCACTTGTGCCATGCTTTCCAGCCTGGTATATAGTACACTTTTAATTTTTTTTACAGCCTCTAACACGCCTTTAGAATGACCATGAGCCGTATCCACCGTCACCACATCTACACCCACTTTCACAAGTGCATCTACCCTATCCATCATATCATAAGTAACACCCACTGCCGCCCCAACAATCAATCGACCCATTTTGTCCTTACACGCATTGGGATAATGCTGTACCTTCAATATATCTTTATAGGTAATCAACCCGATGAGCTTATAATCGTCATCCACAACAGGTAATTTTTCAATTTTATATTCTTGTAGTTTTTCTTGCGCTTGCGCCAAAGTTGTTCCGCCTGACACCGTGATCAGTCCTTCAGTCGTCATCACTTCCTGAATAGCGACATCATACCTAGTCTCAAATCGTAAATCACGATTAGTCAAAATACCGATTAATTTATTAGTCGTATCAACTATGGGTATGCCGCCAATCTTATTCTTTGCCATAGCCTGTAATGCTTCTCCCACGGTATTAGAACCCAGTAAGGTAATGGGATCCACAACCATACCGCCTTCGGAACGTTTTACAGAACGGACCTGATCCGCTTGTTGAGTAATGGTCATATTTTTATGAATGATACCAATTCCCCCTTGCCTAGCAATCGCAATCGCCATCGCCTTTTCGGTAACGGTATCCATTGCAGCCGACATAATCGGAACATTAAGTCTAATCTTTTTTGTTAATTGGGTGGATAAATCTACCTCACGAGGAAGGACTTCTGAATAAGCTGGGACTAATAAAACATCATCAAAAGTGATGCCGCCAGCGAGCCAAGACTGCGTTTTTCTCTTTTCCATGTACAAAGGTAATATTTTTTTTATTCCTACTAAACTCTACCGTTGTAGTTGATTCCAGCCCTCTCATAAATATAGCGTGATAGGTCCGTCAAAAGACATATTTTTCTATTCTCTCCAATAAAAAAAGGCCATCTCTTTGCAAAGATGGCCTTTTTTAAATTGATAAAACTGGCTTATTTACCTCCACATTTACCCTCACCACATTTACCCTCACCACATTTCATTTCTTTCTTGGCACCATCAGCTTTATGCTTTGCTTTACACTCAGCAGTACACTCTTTTTCACCATCACAACACTTTTTTCCATCGGCTTTACAAGCGTCAGTACATTTGTGTCCTTCTTCTCCACATTTTGGAGCAGTTGTGCCATCAGCGGTAGCATCTGTTGACGCTTTGCTGTCACCACACTTACCATCACCGCATTTGCCATCGCCACATTTGCCGTCTTTCATGGTTTTTGCCGCTGCATTTACGCTGTCAGTTGCCTTTGTCTTAGCATCCGTTGCACCACAACTAGATAGGAAAGTCCCGCCTAGAAATAATAGTCCAACGAATAGAATCAAATTTGTAAACTTCATTTTTTTCAGATTTTATGATTAAAAATTTTCTCAAAGATATGCAATTTTAATTAGATGGAATAAAAGGGATCTGCCTGACTACGCCCAGCAAAGGCAGGTTTTATGGCTTCTATCCGTCTTACTCTTTGCTAATTCTTGAACGCTGGACTAGCAATTTACTGGAAGGGAAGGGAGGCTAGAGAGGAAATATGCCTTTAGAAAAGGGACTTATGGGAAAAAATATTTGCTATCTGGGTGGTACTTTTTAGCTGTTCAGCATAAAAATAATACCCACCAATGTGGGTATTATTTTTTTCCAGTACAGCTTCTTATTTACCGCCACCACATTTTCCTGCTCCACACTTCATTTCCCCTTCTACGGCGGTTTTTAGTGAATCTTCAACGGAAGTGGAATCGCTTGCCGTTGCAGATGAATCAACAGAAACCTTCCCGTCACCACACTTGCCATCACCACACTTACCGTCACCACACTTACCGTCTTGGGTCTCTTTCAAAATCATCTGCTCAGCAACCGCAGTTTCAGCGCCTTTGGTCTCTGTTTCAGTGGAAGCACAACTTGATAAATAGAAAGCACTCATCAGTAGTACCCCGGCAATTAAAACGAATTTTGTAAATCTCATATTCAAACATTTAGGAGTTATTAAATTTCATACAACACAAGTATTCTATGAATGATTTACCCTATTACGGGTCATTTCCATTAAACCCTATTCTATCCTCATGCTGCCAAATCGAACTTTCAAAAGCTCATCACTTATGGAGAGTGGCACGTTCTAGAATTTCCGTTGCCTTCCTCACTTGATAAAAACCAAACAGATAAAACAATGAACCAGCAACAGAATAGGCAAAAAAACGTTAATTTTACCACTAAGAATAGAAGCTACTAAAATGACTACATCTAATTACGACCAACTTATCCAAAAACTGGATGCATTTATACGAAAGTATTACGTAAATCAATTGATCCGTGGCTTTCTGTACGCCATTGGGCTGGTCTTTGCCTTGTTTATTTTGGTTAATGTGCTCGAATATTTCTTTTATTTCGGTAAATCCACCCGCAAACTACTCTTTTATTCATTCGTAGGTACTTCTTTAGCAAGTATTGTGGGTTGGATTATCCTACCCGCACTAAAATATTTCAGACTCGGCAAAGTCATTGAGCATCAGCAAGCGGCTAAAATAATCGGTCAACATTTTGCGGATATTAAAGATAAATTAATCAATATTCTACAATTGCAACAACATGCTGTAAGCACTCCAAGTAATGATCTAGTGATTGCCTCCATTAATCAAAAATCGGAAAGCATCAAATTGTTGCCCTTTCGGAAAGCTATCGACTTGCGTCAAAATTCTAAGTATTTAAAATATAGCTTGCCGCCTCTTTTACTTCTTTTGGGCTTGCTTTTTGGTGCACCCAGTGTCATTCGAGATAGCACCAAAAGATTAGTAGCCAATAACAAGGATTTTGTGCGCCCAGCGCCCTTTGCTTTCCAAATCTTAAACGACAAGTTAGAAGCCGTACAATTTGAAGATTTTGCATTAAATGTAGCGATTGAAGGCGAAGTCGTACCCAATGAAGTATATATTAATTTAGAGGGTATTCAGTATCGTTTAAAGAAGGACTCTATAGGTCACTTTACTTATCAGTTTCATAATCTTCAAAATGACCAAAATTTCAAATTATATGCTGGCAATGTTTTTTCTACGGATCAAGAATTGACCGTTTTAAAAAAACCCAACATTCTTGAATTTGATATTACTTTAGATTATCCAACTTATACAGGACGCAAAGATGAAGTAATTACAAACATGGGCGACTTATCTATTCCTGAAGGGACTTTCGTCAAATGGGCTTTTACGGCTGACAATACAGATGACATCCAAGTACGTTTTGAAGCTGACAGTATCGCTTCCGCTAAAAGACAAGGCAAATCCAAATTCTACTTTTCGCGCAAGCTTCATAGAGATAGTGGATACAAACTCTATGTCAGCAATGAACAACTCCCAATGGCGGACTCTGTGGGTTATAGAATCTCAGTCATCCCTGATTTAGCCCCTACCATCTCTTTGAAAATTTTTCCTGATAGCACCACCAAAGACCTCGTGTACCTAACAGGAGATGCCAGCGATGACTATGGACTGACTAGCTTAACTTTTAATTATACGATTAAGCACACAGACGGTTCGCTTACGCAAAAAAGTACCAAATCCATCGTTCAGCCTACAGGAAAATCTGCCGTCTATGACTACATTCTTGACTTCAATCAATTCGATTTGAAAGCGGGAGACGAATTGCAATATTTCTTCGAAGTCCTTGATAATGATGCAGTTAATGGTCATAAATCCGCTCAGACAAACTTAATGACCTTCCACAAAGCCACAAAGGATGAATTAAAAAAACAAGAACAAAGCAACAACGAAGACATCAAAAAAGCGTTGAAAGAGACCATGAAAGACAGCAAGGACCTGCGGGCTGAAATGAAAAAAATACGAGAAAAATTACTAGACCAAAAGGAAATGAATTGGCAAGAAAAAAAGGACCTTGAAAAATTACTCGAAAAACAAAAAGAGATTCAAAAGAAAATTGACCAAGCCAAAGAACAACTAGAAGAGAATATTAAAAATCAAAATGAAACCTCTAAGCCAGACGAAAAACTCCTTGAAAAACAAGAAAAACTACAAAAAATGATGGACAATATGAGCGACGAAATGAAGGAGCTCATGCAACAGATTGAAGAACTCATGCAAGAACTGCAAAAAGAAGAGGCAATCGAAAAGATGGAGGATTTTGAAATGAATAACGAGGAGATAGAACAAGAAATGGATCGCATGGAAGAGCTTTTCAAAAAACTAGAGGTGGAAAAAGAATTGCAAGACCAAATTGAGGACTTAGAAAAATTAGCGGAAGAGCAAGAAAAATTAGCGGAAGAAACTGAGAAAAATGAACAGTCTTCTGACGAACTAAAAAAGAAACAGGAAGAGCTCAATAAAAAAATGGACGAATTTGAGAAGAAACAAAAAGAACTAGAGAAAAAGAACGAAGAATTGGAGCGTCCCATGGAAATGGAAAAGCAAGAGGAGGAAATGGATGACATCCAAGAAGACATGGAAAATAGTGAAGAACAGCTTGACAAAAAAGAAAACAATGACGCTGCCAAATCCCAAAAAAGTGCTGCCGAAAAAATGAAGAAAATGGCCGGCAAAATGTCTTCTTCAATGATGGATGGACAGGCTCAACAGAACCAAGAAGACATGGAAACCCTACGACAGATTCTTGAAAATTTAGTCACCCTTTCTTACGACCAAGAAGACATCAAGGATGAGTTTGGACAAGTGTCCACCAATACACCTAGATATACCAAGCTTGTCGAAAACCAATTTAAACTAAAAGACGACTTCAAAATCGTAGAAGACAGCCTCCGTGCACTCGCTAAACGAAATGAAAACATCGAATCCTATGTCCTCGAAAAAGTATCAGAAGTTAAGAAAGGAATCAAAACATCTCTTGGTCAACTAGAAGAACGCCAAGTTAACCGTGCAGAACAAAACCAACATGCCACCATGAAGAACCTTAATGATTTGGCATTGATGCTCAGTGAAGCCATGGAACAAATGCAACAACAAATGGCTTCTTCTATGCCTGGTAGCCAACAATGCAACAAGCCCGGTCAAGGAAAAGGAAAAAATGGAAAAGTCCCCATGGACAAAATCGGGGAAGGCCAAAAAAGCCTTAATAAACAGATGGAAAAAATGCGCCAACAATTGAAAAATGGAAAAGGGGGATCTAGCAAAGAATTTGCCAAAATGGCCGCAAAACAAGCAGCATTAAGAGAAGCTTTGCGCAAGCTAGAACAGGATAAAGAAGGACAAGGAAAAGGCGACAAAGGACTACAAGAGCTCATCAAAAAAATGGATGAAGTAGAAACAAAACTTGTAAACAAACAACTCGATGGCGAACTCCTAAAAAGACAAGCTGACATCTTAACCCGACTGCTAGAAGCCGAAAAAGCCGAAAGAAAACGCAAAAAAGATGAAAAGCGTAAATCAAAATCTGCCCAACAGGTCAAGCATTCCATCCCTCCTTCTCTTGCCGACTATATCAAGAAAAGGAAAGCTGAAGTAGAGTCTTTCAAGACCGTATCCCCTGCCCTACGACCCTACTACAAAACACTTGTGGAAGAATACATCAATGAATTAAAAGTAGATTAATGCTAATATTCAATGCAATATAGTCAATTGAACGCTGTCATCAATACAAAATAGCAATAGTCAGCTCAACCATTCAAAAATTCTTCCTAAATTACACCCACAAAACCAAACGCATGCAACTTGATGAACGGACCCTTCATCGTTATTTAATCTTTGGGATTATTCTGGTCCATTTCATGGGGTTATTTGTGGATGTCATAGAGAATGAAGCTAGCCAATATGCCTCTATTGCCCGTGAAATGTTACAAGATGGACACTGGTTACAAGTACAACATCGCCATACACCCTATTTAGATAAACCACCCTTGTTGTTTTGGTTTTCAGCTATATCTTTTAAGCTATTGGGGATTTCAAATTTTGCATACAAGTTGCCCTCCTTTTTATTTGCTTTACTGGCCATGTTTTCTACATTCAAATTAACTCAAATATACTATGGGCAAAGAGCGGGAAGAATGGCCTCCATTATATTGGGTAGTTTGCAAGCTTTGTACATGACTACAATGGATGTACATACAGATTCTTTATTATTGGGAGCTGTCATTTTTTCCATTTGGCAACTCGTAGAATACAATAAAAACCAACGTTTTAAACATCTTTTTTGGGGTTCCATAGGCTTAGCCTTAGTACTATTAGCTCGAGGACCTATAGGCTTACTCGTGCCCACGATGGCCATCGGTGCAGACTTGATTTTGCGCAAGCAGTGGAATGCGATATTTAAATGGCAGTGGCTAATCAGTCTCACAATTATGATGCTTTTACTGATACCCATGTCCTACGGATTATACGAACAATTCGACAAAAACCCTGAACGCTTAGTTCATGGAAAAAAAGCAGTCAGTGGTCTCCTGTTTTATTTTTGGGACTCAGGTATTGGGGCATTCTCAGTAGAACATCTATTAAAAAAGGGTTCCAGCCTATTTTTATTTGTACAAACTACCTTGTGGGCTTTTTCACCTTGGACGCTGGTTTTGATTCTTGCCCTACTAGATAGGTTCCGATTTTTCCGCAAGGAGACCAAATATCCAGAATATTTAAGTCTTGCTGGAATTGTATTACCCTTCCTTATTTTCACCCTGCTTAAAGACCCATTCCCTCAAAATGTATTTGTAGTCTATCCCTTGTGCGCCATGCTTTCAGGGGCCTATTTGGACAAAATTGCTAAAAAAACCTATCACTTGCTCCATCATGGACAATTATTCCTTCTTTTTTTACTGTGGATACTCGCTTTTATGCTTTTGTTTTATATATTTACCCCTACAAATATTATTATAGCTATGGTTGCTTTAGCAATATTTGGCATAATGTGGTGGGGTTTAATGAAGCTCCCTAAAAGGCAAGTACTGGTATTGACAACTGCATTGACTGCCCTAGGTATCAATATGGTTTTGATAGGACATACCTATCCTAAGGTATTAAAGTATCAAAGCTCTACAAAGCTTGGGCATTGGTTGAAAAACAATCCTGAAATGGGGAAAAATTTTGCTTCTTTCAAGATACATCAGCATGCATTGGACTTTTATGGAAGAAATATTTTTCCAATTCGTAATACCGTGAATGAGCTTACGCAAAATGATACATATTTGTACACAGATGAGGAGGGTTTGCTTGCGCTAAAAAAAGCTAAAATTCATTTTGTCAAAATGCAAATATTTGAAGACTTTGCTGAGTCTCGTTTGACACTGCCTTTTCTAGACCCAAATCAACGAAGTCAAACCATAAGTAAACGATATTTGATTGCCATTTATCCTAAAAAATAAAAAGGCAAACCTGCAAGTATTAAATATTAAAGAGCATTTTTGCTTCAAAAAATAGAAAAAATGAGTGAGTCAAAACCTTGGTTAAAAAATTATCCGCCTGGTGTTCCAGCGAATATAGATCCCAATCAATACGAAACGCTAGTTGACATCATCAACGAGACTTTAAAGAAATACGGTTCCAAACCCGCATTCACTTGTATGGACAAGTCAATTTCTTTTGAGCAATTGGACAAAGACAGCATGCATTTTGGAGCATATTTGCAATCTCGCGGATTAGAGCCTGGCGATAAGATAGCCATCATGATGCCTAACTTACTACAGTATCCAATTGCCTTATTTGGTGCATTGAGAGCTGGATTGACAGTCGTCAATACCAATCCACTCTATACCCCAAGAGAGATGAAACATCAGTTTACGGATAGTGACACGAAAGCCATCATCATCTTGGAGAATTTTGCCGCCAACCTAGAAAAAATACTGGAGGATACCCAAATCAAAACTATCATCACAACAAGTATCGGCGAACTCTTAGGATTTGCAAAAGGAACCCTAGTGAATTTCGTCGTGAAGCGAGTCAAAAAAATGGTACCCAAATATAATTTACCTAATCCCGTTTCTTTTTCGGAAGCGATCAAGCAAGGTAAAAAATTCAAAATCAAGCCGTTTGAGAAAACGCGTCACGATGTCATCATCCACCAATATACAGGGGGGACAACTGGCGTATCTAAAGGTGCCATGCTCACAAACCATAATTTGATATCAACGATGTTACAAATCAAAGCAGTGGTAACACCTTCGCTCCCTAAGACTGACATCGTTGGGATTTGCCCCTTGCCTTTGTATCACGTTTTTGCCTTTGCAGTCAATGGGTTAGCGTTATTCAGTATGGGAGCTAATAATGTTTTGGTCACCAACCCGAGAGATATTAAAAAATTAGTCGCCGAATTTAAAGGAAATAAAATCCAAATAATGACGGGCGTCAATACCCTGTTCAATGCGCTTTTAAACAATCAAACCTTCCGTGAATTGGATACTAGTAACCTTAGTATTACGATAGGAGGTGGCACGGCTGTACAAAATCCAGTCTCTATCGAATGGGAAGAAGTAACAGGTTGTTATCTTTCACAAGGCTACGGACTGACCGAAACTTGTGCCATCGTCAGTGTCAACCCATTAGTAAAAGAATTAGGCAAAACAGGTTCAATAGGTCTTCCTTTCCCTTCCACTAATGTTCGCATTGTTGATAAAGAAGGTAACCAATTAGGCATCAATGAACCGGGTGAAATCATAGCCAAAGGTCCACAAGTCATGAAGGGCTACTACCTACAACCAGAAGAAACTGCCAAAACCATCAAAGACGGTTGGTTGTACACAGGTGACATCGGTCAATTTGACGAAGATGGATTTTTGACGATAGTAGATCGAAAGAAAGACATGATTTTGGTTTCTGGTTTTAATGTTTATCCTAATGAAATAGAAGAAGTGCTAGTGGCTCATCCCAAAGTATTGGAAGTGGGTTGCATTGGTCTTCCAGATGAACACTCAGGCGAAATCGTTAAAGTCTTCGTGGTCAAAAAAGATAATTCTCTTGATGAAAAAGAATTATTGGCTTATGCCAGAGAGAATTTGACGGGATATAAACGACCTAAAGTCATTCAATTTATTGACGAATTACCGAAGTCAAATGTCGGTAAAATCCTCCGTAGAAAATTGAGAGAAATCTAAAATCCCTTTTACCCATCAATGGCTAATACTTTTGCTGCAAAAAAAATGCTGACTTATTTTGCGAAAGCGAGAACGGTTTACAATACGCATTCTCCTTTTGTTTATGAACTTACTAAGCAAGTCTTAGAAGATGATAGGCATTTTTATGCCTATGACGAATTAGAAGCTTTGCGAAAAAAAATGCTGGAACTAGATCGCAAAATCGAGTTTTTAGATTTTGGTGCAGGCAGTCATTCGATGGGTAAAACAACAAGTCGAAAAATAAAAGATGTAGCCAAAACTTCTCTAATCTCA
>CAYRVZ010000103.1:0-9435 GCA_964427815.1 uncultured Saprospiraceae bacterium
ACTTTGATTCAGGTGCCTCCAATACGGAAGAATACGACGGTGATGTTGAAAAATATACGTTTAGATTGGGGTCTGGTATTTTTGATTGGAGTGGAAAAATTGATTTTGATTATATTCCAAATCCAAGACATTATGTTCGATTTGGTATTAGTAATACTTATCACACTTATACACCCGGTGGAATCGTAGTCGAAGGTTCTAGTGACAACGATCCTTTTAAGATTGATTTTAGACAGGACAAACGGTATTCACATGAGTTTGACTCTTATATAGAGGATGATGTTCAATGGGGAGCCCTTAAAGCGAATATCGGTTTTCACTTTTCGGCTTTCAAAGAGAAAGAAACGATTTATGTCTCCCCACAGCCTAGAATCGGACTTAGGTATTTATTGAATGATAAGTGGTCTCTTAAATCTTCGTTCACGACGATGACGCAATACATTAATTTGTTAACCAACGAATCCCTCAGTTTGCCAACGGACTTATGGGTGCCGAGCACCAAAAAAATAGTGCCGCAGGAATCGTGGCAAGTAGCTATAGGAGCGGCTTCTACCGTCTTGAAAGATGTAGAAGTAAGTGTAGAGGCCTATTACAAAAAAATGAACCATGTCGTTTCGTATAAGGAAGGGGCTTCATTCTTAGATCAATCAACAGATTGGGAAAATAAAATCACGCAAGGCAAAGGTACAGCCTATGGCGCGGAGGTGTTATTTCAGAAAAAATTTGGAAAAACAACAGGTTGGTTGGGCTATACATTATCTTGGAATAACAGACAGTTTGATGACATAAACTCTGGAAAGGAGTATCCTTTTAAATACGATAGACGACACGATGTAGAGCTAGTGGTCAGCCATCAAATACGAGAAAATATAAGTATTTCAGGTACTTGGATATACGGTACTGGCAATGCTATCTCACTGCCCATTGCGAATTATAGAGGTTATACTTCTTCGACAAATGGTGTCCCTAATAGGGTAAAAGGTTTTGAAATACTCGGAGATAAAAATAGTTTTAGGATGGAGGCTTACCACCGAATGGATTTGGGGGTAGAATTTACCAAAAAGAAACGTTGGGGTGAACGCGCCTGGGTGGTTAGCTTCTACAATGTTTACAATCGAAAGAACCCATTCTTTGTGTATTTAGGGCAAGAATATAGTGTCAATGGTGGAAAAAAAGTTTTCAAGAAAGTGAGTCTTTTCCCCATCATTCCTTCGGTTTCATACCGCTTTAAATTTTAATTTTTAAAAACCAATCTGATGAAAAAAATCACATATATATTTCTCTTTGGGGCATTATTCCTCCTTTCTTCTTGTGAAGATTTCTTTGAACAAACGGTGACCATAGATGTCCCAGAGCATGAACCTAAATTGGGCATTACGGCTATCTGGAACCAAGACCAAGATTCTTTGGCGGTCATGGTGTCTAAGTCCGTTGGCGCCTTATCAGATGACCAATCTAGTATTTTGAATGGGGCTTCCGTCAAGTTGTTTGAAGGAGAGAATTTAATTTCGGACTTTAGAGAAAAAGAAACTTCCGGCATCTATTATACAGAGGGCATTCATTTTAAAGAAAACCAAACGTATAAATTAGAAGTCTCCGCCCCCAACATGAATACCGTAACTGCTACCCAAGAAATGCCTAGTGCGCCAGAAATATTGGAAAGTCATTTCTTTGTAAAAAAAGGTAAATTATCTATCCGTTTTAAGGACAAACCAACGGAAGATGTTTATTCGGTAGAATTGCAAAAGGTAAAGAATTTTGGAGGTAGTATTTATTTAGATCCCAATGGTATCTCCCAGGAAAGTGCCATGGACGGTTACGATAAATCTATTTTTCTAGATGATACCTTCAATGGGAAAGAAACCACCCAAAGTTTTTTTTCTAGTTATCACAATGTCATCAAAGGCGATACCTTGAATCTTTACTTGACAAAGGTGACAAAGGAGTACTATTTTTTTGACCAGGCCTACTTAAAACAGGTGAACTCTCTTGGCCCGTTTTCTGAGCCTATCATTCTTCCTAGCAATTTTGAGAATGGATTTGGGCTTTTTGCATTGAGAAATCAAACTCAGTTTGAGGTAATTGCCGAGGAGTAATAGTCTGTATGCGAGTGCTTGCGCCAAAATTAAAAAATATTCTTTTGGTTTGTTCGGAGCATGGCTGGTCTTATAGAACCATCTATTCTAGATCTCGTTATAAACGTTAACTTATTTAACCAAAGGCGGTGTAATCTGTCCAGACAATCCTATAAGAATGAAAATAGCCGTATTTCCTGCTTCTTTTGACCCGATTACCAAAGGACACGAAGAAATAGCCCGTAGAGCCTTGCCTCTTTTTGATAAGATTATTTTGGCCATCGGAGTGAATTCTCAGAAGAAGACTTTGTTTTCACTGGTGCAAAGACAAAAGTGGTTAGAAGATGTTTTTGCAGACGAACCCCAGATTGTCGTGGATACTTTTGTGAATTTGACGGCGGATTATTGCAAGACAATAGGTGCGAAGTACCTCATCAGAGGCCTGCGAAATGCCTCCGATTTTGATTATGAAAAGACTATTTCTCAGTTGAATCATATCATCGGTGATGGCATTGAAACCATCTTTTTTATTAGTCTCCCGGAATATTCACATATCAGTTCGACGATTGTACGAGAGATAATCAAGGGTGGGGGAGACGCCTCGCCTTTTGTCCCATCGAAAGTGGTTTTTGGGTAAAATATTTTACATCGTAGGAGTAATCTTGAATTCCTGACCCAAATTCTAGCAATATCATAGTTGTTGACCTCTAGGCATTTTAGCCTAAAAGAAGATCATACTTGACCTACGGAGCGGTGTTTTGTATTGCTCCAGGGGAGCAGACTGGGCGACCTGTGAATTGTTCCATCAATCTATCCATTCTTCTATGGTAATCCTGTTCATCCTACAATCCTGCGCATCCTGATTCTGACAATTTGCTACTAACGCTACGACCACTTTCCAAAATTAAAAACTTTTGGAAAGTTCGGAAGGCATTACTTCTTGTCCTTTTTCTTAGGCCCCAGTTTGTAAACCAAATAGCCAATCCCCACCACAAAATGAGCAATCACAACAAACAAAAAAAACTTTATCCAAAAAGGTGACATGTGTAAGTATTTTTAATTAAAAACGATATCCCGCCCCAACTCCGAGCAAAAGGATAGCCCCTTCGCCAGTTGGTTCTCCATCCGTTTTTACATTTATTTCAAAACCAAAAGCAAACGTAGGAGCTAGGAAGAATTGATTTTTGACGAAAGTAAACCCTCCCTCTAAAGTAGGTTGAATGACGGTAATTTTAGTAAGACCAGTCCTTTGGATAGGCGGTTTGGGTAGTTTGTCTTTTTCCCATTTTACCTCATTAAACCAGACATCATTACGTAAACCAATAAAAAATCGTTCATGATTTTCTGCAAAGTATCTTTTATAGCCCATGGTAAACCCGAATCCATTTCCTACTTCCGTATGATGCTTACCCAAATGCCGATGGTCAAAGATATTGGCTCCCAATCGGAGGTGCGCAGCATGTCTTTGCCCAAAATTCTTTTCTATTCTTACACCGGGTAAAATACCCGTAGGGTATGCTTGAAATTCAAGTCCTAAATCCCAGCTATTTTGAGCAAAAGCGAGATGGACAAAAAATAAACTTAGGCAAATGAGCGCAAATTTTTTCATGTATAAAAGTTAGGGGGCGATTTTTGAAAAACGTTGAGTGGAAATAACGGAACCATCTACAACCAATTGGACAAGATATAAACCCGGCTTAAGGTTTTTAAATTCAAAATATTTTTCCGTAGATTTTTGTAGGTAATCATCTACGGGCGTAGCTATTTTTTGACCTAGTATATTTAAAATACGAATCTGAACGGGTTGCGCTTTTGATATTTCGATCGAAAAAGTCGTGCCAGTAATCATGGGATTCGGATAAATATTTAACTGGATGCTATTTGGAACAGTACGATGATTATTAGAGGATGAACAAGCAGAAAAATTATTTTTAATGCCAGCCTTCTGACGAATAGCTTGGGTCAGATTTAGTTGATTGACGGGATAGATGTCAGAATCCACGAAGGTTTTATTTGGAGCAATCAAAAGGACAGTTGGGAAAGCCGTTATGCCATATAAGTCGGCAATTTTATTTTTTTTACCCATGTGAACCATAGGATATAGGATGCCTGATTTTTGGGCAGCTTTTCTGATTTCTTGTGCAGAATTCCCTCTGGTTATTCCAATAAAAACAATATCTCCCCGATTACAGCCATATTGCTCATAAGCTTTATTCATTTGTTTAATTCCTAATTGACAAGTACTACAATTGGGAAATGAAAAATCCAATAATACATATTTGCCTTCCGTCAAATAATCAAAGAGGTGATGCTCATTTCCATCGGTGTCGAATACCGTAAAATCTACAGGTTTATCGATAGTTGCTTGTCCACTTACATTGACACTAAGCAAAGCAATAAAAAGAAAAACCGAAATTTTTTGAAGCAAGTTCATTTCAACACTAGTATCCAGAAGTTAATAAAAGATCTAAATTAATGGTCTTAATCCCAAATCGACGCCCCAAATAATCATTTGTCAAGCTACCTTTATAGGTATAGACACCATTGCGTAAACCTTGGTCTATCAATAACATTTGTTCGATCCCGCCATAATGATCTGCTCGACGCAAGATGCTGGTGAGTATATTACTGATGGCTACAGAAGCTGTTTGAGACACCATGGACGGGATGTTGGGGACACAGTAATGAATGACATCGTGTTTGGTAAAAGTAGGATGCTTGTGCGTGGTGATCTCGGACGTTTCAAAACACCCTCCTTGGTCGATACTGACATCTACAATCACTGAGCCGGGCTTCATCTTCATCACTAGATCTTCTGAGACCACCATAGGTGCACGGCCCGAATTGGAGTGGATAGCGCCTATGGCAACATCGGCATCTAATAGTTGTTTTTTGAGGTTTAATGGGTCTAAAACGGAGGTAAATAATTGTTTCCCGATGTTATTTTGTAGACGAACTAAATTCTCGATACTATCATCAAAAATACGGACTTCTGCACCTAATCCTAATGCGGTACGAGTGGCAAACTCCGCCACCACTCCAGCACCTAAAATCACAACACTAGCTGGGGGCACTCCTGCGATTCCACCTAGTAATATTCCACTGCCGCCACGGTAGTTAGTTAATAACTCCGCAGCAGTATGCATGGCAAAAATTCCAGAAATTTCGCTCATCACTCGAACAACAGGAAAAACACCCTTCTCATTATGTAAATATTCCATCGCAATCGCGATGACTCTTTTTTGTCGAAGCTTATTAATATACGCGGCACTGATTACCGGAATATGAAGCGGTGACACCAAAACTTGATTAGGCCTAAAAAAATCAATATCCTCAATAGTGGGGGGCGTTATTTTGATAATAATATCAGCCTTATAAACGGCTTCCGTAGAAAAAACAACATCTGCTCCTGCATCCGCATACGCCGCATCTGAAATCTTTGATTTTTTGCCAGCACCGGATTCGACAATGACTCGATGTCCTAACGCAACCAATGCGGCTACAGAATGAGGTACTAAGGCTACACGGTTTTCATGAAAGGAAACTTCATTGGGTACCCCTATTGCAAAATGATCTGCCTTTTTTTGCACCGCTACTAATTCTGGCTGTGTCCGTATATGCTCCTCTAAAAAATGCTTAGGTATATCTACTTTTCCTTTTTGAGCCATAAGTTTATATTAATGCTTGATTTCGGACTATGCCCTATAGGGATAGTTTACAAAAGTACTAATTTTCGATGATTGTTGGAAGTTTCTTGGAGTTTAATTTGGCACTCATCTCCATCTAATATCGGCTCAATGATTGCTGGCCATTCTACAAAGACCCATTCTTTGCTGTCCAAAATTTCATATATCCCCAAATCTAGGGCTTCTTCTATGGATTTGATGCGATATAGATCGAGGTGATAAACGTGTTTCTTTTTGCCCGCAAGGGTATAGTCATATCGGTTCACAATTGAAAAAGTCGGACTATCTACTAAATCTTTCACCCCCAAATAAGCACAAACGGATTTTACGAAAGTCGTTTTTCCTGCACCTAGTTCGCCATGCAGCAAAAAAACACCACGTCCACAGTCGGTTAGCAATTGTGGAATGATCTCTTGATAATCTTGAATCGAACGAATGTCAAATGTTTTCATACTCTAAAATAGGATCAAAAAAATAAGCTATAAGCACGGGGCTTATAGCTTATTGGTACCGAGCTCAAATTGTTTACTTGAGCTTATGCTTGCCTTTACGCTTACCTTTCATAGTAGCGGCCATCTTTAATGCTCTATAAACATTAATTGTTGCACCCGTTCTAGAAAGGGAAGAAAACGGAACTTGCTCATCTCCGCCTGGCTGCTGAACACTATAATTCTGCTTAGCACCTGATGCTTCTAAAATGGTTTTTAATTGCTTACCGGATAGATTAGGATAATACGAAAGCAACAAAGCCGCAGCTCCGGCAGTTGCCGGAGAGGCCATACTCGTGCCCGATGCATCTTTATACTCTCCGTCAGGAGCGGTAGAATAAATATCTACACCTGGCGCAAATATATCAACTTGTGTTTTACCATAGTTGGAAAAATTGGCAACTGTTTTGGGTTCGTGAGATAAGGCTCCTATCTCCATCCAAGTATTGGAGGTTTTTGCTCCTAAACCAAAGAAACCACGCTTACGGTATTTGTCATTAGGGAAGTTATCCGTATGGTCATTGTCTTGTGCGCTATTACCCGCGGCATGTACCAATAAAACGCCATGTTTTGTAGCATATTTTACAGCTTTATCGACGACATCCTTATTCCAAGAAAAGCCTTTACCAAAGCTCATATTGATGATATGTGCACCATTATCCACTGCATAACGAATCCCATTTGCTACATCCTTGTCTCGTTCATCACCATCTGGTACTACTCGTACGCCCATGATTTTTACATTGGTGGCGACACCCTTAATACCTATTCCATTTCCTCTAGTCGCTGCAATAATCCCAGCTACGTGCGTACCATGAAAAGCATCAGGACCTTTGATATTATTATTGCCGTAGTGCTTTTCCATGATGTTATTATAGTTATCACCGACAACAGATCTAGGGTCAAAATCTGTATTGTAATAATGCTTAGCTTGTGAAGTATAGTAGTCAATACCCCCTTGAAGTTGATCCGCTATCTTTCCTTTCAAGTCTTCTAAAGACCCAATATCTCCCACAGCACGCTTGGCAATAGAAAGTGCCATCATCAATCCTTCGTCCCCTTCAGACGGTTCAATGGCATTCAAGTTTTCTTCCGTAAAGGCTTTGCCATCCAAAGATTTTTCTAAACTAACAAAAGCATCTGTTATACGCTTTTTGGTATCTAGAATCTGTTCTAGTTCCCTGCTGGCTTTGTCTTTATTTGTCTTGACTTCCTTTTCTACTTTTTTGTACCGCTGATAATCTTTCTTTGCCTTTCTTGACAATGAAGCGGGATCTACATTTTTGTATTTCTTTTGATACATAACTAAAAGACGTGTTACTTCCAATTGGTCTGGTCCGACATTTTTGCCATCTTTGCCCCCGATGAAATTCCAACCATAGACATCATCAACATACCCATTGTGGTCGTCATCAATTCCGTTGCCAGCGATCTCCCCTGGATTATGCCACATGACATCTTTCAAATCTTCATGTAAAGGATCTACTCCTCCATCAATTACAGCTACAATGACCGTTTTAGAAGTTTTACCTTTCAATAACTCATTATAAGCTTTTTCGGTACTCATACCATTAATACCATCTTGCTCCTGATCTAAATTGAACCAATTTTCAGGACCTTTTTGGGCATGTGCGACACCCAAGCTTAATAGCACGAAGAATGCTAACAAATTTAATTTCATGTTCTTTGTTTTTGACTTTAGTAAAAGCCGATTATTGTCAAGCCTTTGTTTTTTGGAGGCTTGCGCCAAAATGCAAAAGTACTAATAAAAAACTATCTTAACTAAGAAAAATGGCTATTTGATTGTTGCCTATCTAATGATGCCTCATTTTGGAGGAAGTTGCACCAAGTGGATTCTTTTGAGGGAGTCCATCAAAAATAAATTTTGTACCCTAAAAATGGTATTTTTCAAGGTTTTATACTGTCACAGTAGGAAAAATTATGTTATTATCTTACTTTTGTCTAGTATTTCATACTTAATGATTCAAAATGACGTTTGAGATACACAATATTGAAAGAAAAAATTTTCGAGTGAAAGTTTGTTTTGAAGTGAGTGACCACTGACGTTTGTCAGTGGTCTTTTTTGTTTGTATGGCTCTTTTAACTTTTCATTAAGAAGTTGAGTTCGCCATCGGCACAGTATTTGCATTTTGAGAGCTTGTCCCCCCGTAATTCATCTGATTCAATGATTATGTATAGAAATACGGGCATTTTACTTTTAATTATTCTTTTTTTGGCTTCTTGCCGAAAGTCTTCGCAGGTCATCTCTGTAGTCAAAGACAACTACACCATTCAAGAACAAAAAAATCTGGGTACTGCTTTGGACCAAGAGTATCAAAGCAAGTTTGACATCTTGGCAGAAGAAGATTATCCCGATGCTTATAGCTACTTATCGACACTTTTTGAGATGATTATCCATACCCCATCGGTAGGGCTAAGAGATAGTTTGGATTGGCGTGTACAGATCATTCATGCAGATGATGAGTATCGAATTTTTGTTTCTCCTTCTGGAAAATTATATGTCTCTACGGGTTTGCTCCAAAATCTTAATGCCGAAAATCAAATAGTGGCATTGATGAGCCACCAAGTGTATTACCTTGAATCTGGAGAAGCTTTTAATCTGGTTAAAGATAAGAATGATGCCATCGAAGTGGGCAAAGTTGTATTAGGGGATGAAAGTACTCAAATTAGAAGTATGGCTAATACCTTGTTAATCTCTTCGTATCCAAGTGGGGTCGTTCAGCTGGCAGATGAATTTCAAGTCAACCTACTTTGTCCTTTCAAGTACAATACCACAGGCATGATTGATGCTTTTCATCAGACAAAAATATTCTCCTCTTTAGATAAAACGATGCCTTGGTCTAACAAACGTTCTAATCACATCGTTTCGATTAGTGGCGCTTGTGGCTTAGATGACTCTTTGTTTACGGTTCGATATAATCAGTTTAAAATGAGCGCCTTGCCAGATTAATTGCATAATAATTTAAGTAAAAAGCTTCCAAAGAATTTTTAATTCTTTGGAAGCTTTTTTTTTCATACAGGTGTAGGACTCGGAGAAACAAGGACTCGGAGAAACAAGCACGTAAAAGATTGTCTTTCACTGAAAAAAAAGTTTTTAACGGTTATTAACCGTTATTAACGACTAATATGCTAACTATCCTGAATATCAGTTGATTATGTTCATGC
>CAYRVZ010000104.1:0-9338 GCA_964427815.1 uncultured Saprospiraceae bacterium
GGGGGTAATTTCAAGGATCCTATTGAAGATTTTTCCTTTACAGGAAAATTAGTATCCATCAATAAAAAAAGCAAACTAACCTTAAAAAATATAAAAGGTTTCATAAAAAATAATCGGTTTTTGGGTCATTTGGACCTGAAAAACTTATCCGATCCTTATATTGATTTTGACTTAAAAGGGATGCTTCCAATTTCTTTAATTTATGGATTTGTTGGGGACAAGCAAGAAACAATTTCCGGTCAAGGTGACATCAAAATAAGCACCCTATCCCTCAAAGGATACTATCGGCACATGACGAACCCCAAGAAAGTTCATCAAGTAAAAGTAAAAGGTAATTTTGTAGTGGATGATGCTGGAGTCGTCGTCAATGGGCAAGAAATCATACTGGATAAAGGTCAACTGTCTTTCGACCAAAACAAAATGACCTTAAAAGGAATCAAGGTAGATGGCATCGGACACGAAGTGCACCTGACTGGATATGTCAAGGACTACTTGCCAGTCATATTTGCAGATGAGCACAATTCACAAAAAGCACAGTTAAAATTTTTGCTAAGTATTAAAGCAAAAGAACTGGATTTAAAAGCCATCATGGCTGCTTTAGTGCCAGAGACAAAGGAGAATAAAAGTAAAAAATCCACTGTAGATCAAAAAGATATAGACTTGTCTTTCGCCACTTTTTTAAATGGCGATTTTAAAGCGGATATTCAGTCGTTCTCTTACGGAAAAATAGAAGGAAAGAACTTTGAAGGGCGTGTTTCTTTCAGAGGAATTGAAGTTTCTTTAACTGGAGATGCAGACGGAATGGGTGGTTCGTTTGGCATAGAAGGAGCCGGCTATTTATTAGATAAACCCACCTTAAAGACTTTCCTTGTTTTGGAGGATGTGGATGTCAAAGAATTTTTTAAACAAACTAGTAATTTTGGACAAGATTTCTTGACCTATAAAAGCTTGAAAGGAGATTTGAATTCTAGAGTGATGCTCGAAACATTCTGGACTAAAAAAGGCATTTTTGATGCTAACCAATTAAAAGTATTGGCGGAAATGAAAATTAATGATGGAGAGTTGAGAAATTTTAAAATGATGGATAACTTTGCCTCTTTTATTAAGATTGAAGATTTGCGCCACATTAAGTTTAAGACCCTAGAAAACTGGATGGAAATCAAAAAAGGAAAAATCTATATTCCCACCATGGAGATTCAATCTAATGCTGCTAATTTATTAGTCTCTGGGCAGCATAGTTTCGAGCAAGCCATCAGTTATAACATCAAAGTAAATGCTGGAAAAATAATCGCCAATAAATTTAAGAGGAAAAACCCAAGTGCTGCTTTTCAAAAGGGCAAGCGTAAGGGTTGGTTGAACTTGTTCTACACCATCAAAGGAACTACTGAAAAATTTGACTACCGCATGGATCGCCGTGGTGTCAAAAAAGCTTTTGCCAGAGAAGACAATCGTAGAAGACGCATTAAGCGGGTATTGAATAAAGAGTTTGGTGGCGCTTCCAGCATAGCCGCATCTTCCTATAGTAAGGATGAATTTGGAGAGATAGACTTCATTCAGCCTAATCCAAAACCTTTTCCAACAGATCCCGATGACAAGATTAAAAAACCAGACTATATCCCTGAGGAAGATGATTATATCCAGTTTGAGGAGGAGTTAGAGTTTTAAATAACCTCGGTTTTTCTTCTGTCCTGGCACCAACTATACATCCAAATCCACTTTTTTTACCTGCGTTGTAGCAAAATATACACTGTCACTTGTTGTTTTTAGAATTTTTCTTATCTTAGATTTTCTAAGGTGCAGATAAATTTGTTTATTCTGTATTTTTAAGGCACTTTACCATTGGTTGAATAATTGCTCAGGTGACCAATTGCACATCCGACATTGTTACACAGGAGAAATGAGATATGATGATACAAGCCATTATTGTAGATGACGAACAGTCCGCCATAAAAAGTTTAAAGTGGGAAATTGAGCAATTCTGTGAAGGGATTGAAATCATAGGGGCTTACGATGATCCTTCTGAAGCTATAATAGCGATAAATACTAGCCACCCAGATTGTGTGTTTCTAGATATAGAGATGCCCGAAATGGATGGCTTTCAGTTATTAGGACAATTAGGTTTTCGGGACTTTGACTTAATTATTACCACTGCTTTTGATTCTTATGCCCTCAAAGCTTTTAAAGAACGTGCAATTGATTATTTGCTAAAACCTGTGGATAGTGATGACTTGGTACAAGCTGTCAAGAAAGTAAAAAACAATAAATCTAAAAATGAACTAGGCGCTAAACTAAATGAACTTATCTCCAGTACCCAAACAGCTTTTAGTAAAATAGCTTTACCCCTTTCGGGGAAAACTATCTTTGTCGAAGCCGCAGAGATCCTCTATTGTAAATCAGATGGCAACTACACAGAGATCTTTTTTAAAGAGGCAAGGAGGGAAGTGCTTTCCAAAAAACTCAAAGATGTAGAAGCGCTGATTAATGATCCCTTATTTGTTAGAGTGCATAATTCTTTTCTGGTTAATATTAGTTACATTCGAGAATATAGTAAAAGGGACGCATTGGTGGTTTTAGAAAATGGATCAACTGTTCCTGTTTCTCGGGCAAAGAAAGATGATCTCCTCAAAGTGATTCTTAGATAGGTTGTCAATATAATGAAACAAACTATTTACTACATTCTGTCTCATCCGAATGATACTGGGGTCATCACTTTTGTGCTGGGGATCCTTTTTATATTGTCAATATACCACTTTTTACTCTATTTTCAACATAAAGACAAAACGTATTTATTTTATAGTTTATACACGTTTGTTATTTTTCTGAATCACTTACCCCAATCTACCGCTGGTTTTTTGTCTATGCTTATTCTACCGCATTACGGCGTGAACCCTTATTATCCCAACATATTAATGTGGATTTATAATATACTTTACTTCATGTTTGTATATACGTTTATAGACATAAGTGTCTTTTCCCAAAAATGGCAAACATTTATTTTTAAGACTATTTATGCTTTTTTGGGAGTGATGGCCATAGTTGTTGTGAGTGCTGTCATAACGGGAAAGGTAAGCATCCTGTCTAGTGCCGACGGCTATTTTGTCTTGTTCTTTTTAATCTTTGGGTTGATCTGTTATATCCCGTTGTTTAAATACAAAGTTCCGCTCAAAAAATATATTATCAGCGCAGGGTTAGTGTTGTTTATTTCCTCGCTAGTGGCCTATTATTTTATAAGTTTAGGGGTGTTAAACCCTGGACAATCTTACAGTATTTTTTATTTTGGAGTAATATTTGAGAATTTAATATTCTCTTTGGCATTAGGGTATAGACAAAAAATGATTTTGGAAAGTAAAAATGATACCCAAGAGAAACTCATTTTGCAGTTAAGAGAGAATGAAAAACTACGTGGAGCTCTACACGACCAATTGGAAATGGACGTCCTTTCTTTCAGTCAGCAAGCAGAGGTAGCCAAAATAGAGAAACTAAAAGCAAACTTTGACAAGGAAATAGCAGAGTTAAAAATGGCTTCCTTACGTAGCCAAATGAACCCGCATTTTATTTTTAATTCTTTAAATGCCATTAAGCTCTATATTATCGACAATGACAAAGAAAAAGCCATTTACTATCTTAATAAATTTTCCAAGCTTATCCGAAAAATTTTAGCGGCTACCCGTGAAAAGGAAATGTCTTTGGCGGACGAAATAGAAACGACTAAGCTCTATTCAGATATTGAAAATATTCGCTTTGATAATGAAATAGACATCCGTTTTGATGTCGACCCAAACCTAAACGTCAATACCATCAAGATACCTTCGCTTATTCTACAGCCTTTTATTGAAAATGCAATATGGCATGGACTTTCGGCTAAAAAAGAAAATAAAAGAATGACTATAAAAATGGAAAGCAAAGGAAATACGCATCTCAAAATAACCATAGCCGACAATGGAGTGGGAAGGAAAAAATCGGCAGAAATTAAAAACAAAAAAATACACAAAAGAGAATCAGTGGGTATTAAAATAACAGAAGAACGGTTACGCAATTTTTGTATAGATTATCAAAATTTTTGCTCCCTGAATTTTAAAGATCTGTATGACGGTGAATTGCCCATTGGAACAGAAGTCATATTGATGATTCCATTGGTGTAGATTCGATTGAGATAAGCTCGAAATCTGACCACAAACGCTCTTTCAATGCTTAGGCTTGGTAATATTAGGCGGTTTTAAATAAAAAGGAGTGTGTGAAGCAACATCAACAAACTCTTTTCTCCGAAAGGCAGTGACACCTAATAGAACCAAATGAGTAGAAGAAAATCGAGTTTCATCAAAAATAAAGTCTGTTGAAGCGTACATCTCTTTTGATTTCTCAACCCCACTTCCACAAAGGACAATCTTACCTTCAGAAACCCACGGATTAAATGTTTTGTCTGTAAGGATGACCGCCCCAATCGGCAATATTTCATTCATGGCGCCATCATAACCAGCCATGTATACTTCCATGCGACGTGCATCAATCATCGGGAAATACTGACAGCCTGGGTGTTTAGCTTGCGCAAAACTAGCTAATGAAGCTAGTCCGTTTACTGCAATCAGCGGAATCTTCAAGCTGTAACAAAGTCCTTTGGCAACCGACAAGCCTACCCGTAATCCGGTGTAAGATCCAGGCCCATCACAGACCACCACTGCGGATAAATCTGCCCAGACCATCTCGGCTCCTGTCATCGCTTTTTCTATCAATAAGGTGATTTCAGAGGCATGTGAAAAAATCGCTGTAGATTCTTGCAACGAAATCACCGAATCCCCGTAACTAATGCAAATAGAACAGACCTTTCCAGAGGTCTCAATGTGTAGCAGTCTTGGTTTCTTCATCGTTTAAATACAAATTAAAAATTGAGTAGGTCATCTAATTTGTTGCCTTCAATAAAATATCTTAATTTGGCGTTTAGTTCCCTAACGGCAAAGATAAGCTCCCTTTTGCTTATACCCGCCAAAAAAACACACCTATTGAAATTTTTTGCTACTACATTGTTCACCATGCTTTTTGTCTTGGGCGTGCCGAGCAAGTATCGAATTCATAAGCATACACCGACCATTGATACATCTGCCATCGTTGAACAAGCTTGGGTGGACTCTGTATTCAATAGTATGACTGATGATGAACGACTCGGACAATTGTTTATGATTCGAGCCAATAGAAAAGCTATAGATCCTGATTTTAAGAAGAAAGCTGAAGAATTGATCAGAGATTATCATGTGGGAGGAATTTGTTTCTTCAAAGGACATCCATCGCACCAATTGGCTTTGACAAATCACTACCAATCTATCTCTAAGGTGCCAATGATGGTTTCGATTGATGGAGAATGGGGGTTGTCTATGCGCTTGGATAGCACGATTGTGTATCCTCACAATTTGATGTTGGGGGCCATCCGACAAAATAATCTAATATATGAAGTCGGTCGTGAAATTGGAAAAGAATGCCGGAGAATTGGGGTTCAGGTAGATTTTGCGCCAGTAACAGATGTGAATAACAACCCAAATAATCCCGTCATCAATGACCGGTCTTTTGGAGAAAACAAATACAATGTCTCCGCCAAAAGTTTTATGTTTATGATGGGCATGCAGGATCAAAACGTGATGGCTTGCGCAAAACATTTTCCAGGACATGGGGATACAGATGTTGATTCGCATTATGATTTGCCTCGTATCCTACACAGTCGTGGGCGGTTAGATTCGCTGGAATTATACCCTTTTAAGATTTTAATAGAGCAAGGAGTGCAAAGCATTATGGTGGCGCACTTGGACATTCCTGCATTAGATAGTGTCCACAGACCGACTACGCTTTCGCAAAAAGTAGTGACGGATTTATTACAAAAAGAAATGAAGTTTGAAGGAATCATTTTTACGGATGGGCTGGAGATGAAGGGCGTGACGAAATATTTTAAAGCAGGAGAGGTAGAGGCCGAATCCATCCTTGCCGGAAATGATGTGTTACTGCTTCCAGAAAGTACGCCGGCCGCTTTTAAAGCGATAAAAGCCTATATCGCTGATGGCCGTTTATCTTGGGAAAGAATTTATGTAAGTACTAAGAAGATACTCCATGCCAAATACAAGCAAGGACTAAGCCAATACAAGCCCAAGTCCGCAGAAAATCTCTATGCAGACTTGAATACGCCAAAGGCAAAAACGCTCAATAGAAAATTAATCACTCATGCTTTGACTTTAGCCCGTAGTAAAGATGACTTGATTCCAATTAAAAATACGAATCAAAAAATAGCTGTGCTAAGCATCGGTGCTTCTTCTAAAACAGTCTTTCAGAAAACGGTCCTCAAGTACGGTGACTATTCCTATTACAATACGCCCAAAATCGTCACCCCTCAGAAACATAAGAACTTGATGTTGCTCACCAAAAATAAGGACATTGTTATTATTGGAGTACATGATATGAGTAGAAGACCTTCCAAAAATTTTGGATTAACCCCTTCTACGATTAATCTGATTAACCAAATTGCCAAAAAAACGAAAGTCATCTTAACCGTTTTTGGCAATCCGTACAGCTTGAAAAATTTTGAGGCACAGCGTAATGTATTGGTCGCTTACCAAGAAACAGATGATACAGAGGATTTAGCTGCGCAGGCTCTTTTTGGTGCCAATAATATTAGTGGCAGACTACCCGTTACGGCTTCTAAGGGTTATCAATCGGGGCAAGGTATTCCCATTAGGAATGCTGGGGTTTTTGGGTATGCTCCTCCAGAAGAAGTGGGGTTGAATCCCAAAATTATTTCAAAAATTGATAACATATTGGCGGAGATGGTTCGAGTCAAAGCGGCTCCTGGCGCGCAAGTATTGGTGGCAAGAAAAGGAAAAATAATCTATCAAAAAGGTTTTGGGTATCACACCTATAATAAAAAAAAACCTGTTCGCAATAGTGATATTTACGATCTAGCTTCCATCACTAAAGTCGCAGCTACTACCGTTGCTTTGATGAAGCTATATGACGAAGGAAGATTTAGTCCCAATCAAACTTTAGATGCTTATATTCCGGAAATCGCTAACACCAACAAGGCAAATCTGATTACAGGGGATATATTGGCGCATCGTGCTAGGCTCCGGCCTTGGATTCCCTTTTATAAAAGAACCCAAATAGATGTTGGCAAAAAACGAAGGGGGCGAAGACAAAAAAAATCATTAGACAAAACAATCTACCACACCATAAAAAGTAGTGACTATTCCATTTCTGTTACGAGTAGTTTGTTTATGAAAAATACCTATGTAGATACCATTTGGAAATGGATTTACGAATCAGATTTAAGAGAAAGAGAAGGGTATCGGTATAGTGATCTTGGTTTCTATTTGTTTAATAAGGTAATTTCTAATATTACAAAAAAATCAGAAGCCGAGTACGTAAAAAAAGAAATATACAAAAAGTTAAGATTGCCCACCATGACTTATAAACCATTGGGTTGTTTTGATAAAGGTTGTATTGTTCCGACAGAAAAAGATAATTATTTTCGCAAGAAAACGATACAGGGCAATGTGCACGATATGGGTGCAGCAATGCTCGGGGGGGTCTCTGGTCATGCAGGATTGTTTTCCAATAGCCATGACTTAGCCGTGCTTTTCCAGATGTTGCTCAATGGTGGGACGTATGGTGGCGAACGTATTTTGTCAAAAGAGGTGATACAACTTTTTACCCAGCGTGTGCCAAATGAAACACGAAGAGGTCTAGGTTTTGACTTGAAAGAATTAGACCCCACTAATGCTCGACGAAAGAAAAATATGTCTCCTTTGGCTTCCGATTCCGTTTTTGGACATTTAGGTTTTACGGGGACTTGTGTATGGGCGGATCCCGAAAACGATTTGATTTATGTCTTTTTATCCAATAGAACCTACCCATCTATGCATAACAGTAAATTGAATAAGTTAGACATTCGCCCTCGTATCCAGTCTGCTATTTATGAATCTATGCAAGATTGAATCTATTCCATTACTTTTTTGAGTCCTGTTTATTATTTATAGAAATCAATAGGATTTTTGCTCCTTTATTCGTTTAAAGAGATGATTAACCCGCACTTTTACAACATTTTATGCCGTTCTAGGGTTTGGAAACTAAGCGACCTTAAAAAATGAATGAAGAAAACCATAACCTACCCGTTCCAGAAGATTTTATCCCTCAAACGCCTAGGAAGGAGCGTTTTTCGTTTTTGAAGGCGAAAAGACGTGCTTTTAAACAAAAGTACCCTAAGCTTTTCTTAGCGATGCGGATTGGTTTTTGGTCTGGGCTCACTTTGTTTTTATTAATAGTTGGTTTTGCTATGTCCATTTATTTTGGGGCTTTTGGCAAGTTGCCGACTCAATCAGAGCTTAAAGAAATAAAGGCAAGTGTTGCGTCGGAAGTGTATAGTGCTGATGGTAAAGTAATCGGTAAGTTCTATTTGGAGAATAGAATTTTTGTCGCGCTAGAAGAGATGTCCCCTCATCTTGTCCATGCTTTGGTTGCAACGGAAGACGAGCGTTTTTTCAAGCATAAAGGAGTAGATTTTAGGAGTATCGGACGGGTATTATTCAAAACCATTCTTTTGCGTAAGCATACTGGAGGAGGGAGTACTATCAGTCAGCAATTAGCCAAAAATATTTACAAGCGTAAAGAAAAAGGCTTCTTGAGTATGCCCGTTACAAAGTTTAAAGAAATTTTCATTTCTTGGCGACTTGAAAAAGTGTATTCAAAAGATGAATTATTAGAGCTTTATTTGAATACGGTCCCTTTCGGAAATAGGCTATTTGGAATAGAAGTTGCCTCTAAAGGCTATTTTGGAAAATCTGCCAAAAACTTAAAATTGGAAGAGGCAGCTGTGTTGATAGGTATGCTCAAAGGTACTGGAATGTACAATCCAATTTCTCACCCCAAACGCTCCATAAAAAGAAGAAATACCGTCCTCAATCAAATGGCCAAAAATGGCTATCTATCGGATGAGGAATTAAGTAGTATTAAGAATAAAAAATTGGAAACCCATTTTCAAAAGGAAGGGAGCAACGAAGGAAGCGCCACTTACTTTAGAGAACGAATTCGGCGAGATGTCAAAGCTATTTTGAAGCAATTCAAAAAAACCGATGGTAGTGATTATAATCTCTATACGGATGGCCTGAAAATCTACACCACCATCGACTCTAAAATCCAAAAGTATGCCGAAAAGGCTGTCGAATCCCATGTTAGTAAACTCCAGAATTTATTTGATAGGCATTGGCGTAAACGAAAAAAACCTTGGACCAAGAACAAGGCCATTTTGCCATTCATGAAACAATCCGATCGCTATCAAATCCAGAAAACGAATGGTCTGACAGATGAGC
>CAYRVZ010000105.1:0-9239 GCA_964427815.1 uncultured Saprospiraceae bacterium
ATTTTGAGTGCGTCACTGATAGAATAATTATAGATCCCCATGCCCATAATAATATTTTCTGCGTCTTTAATTTTTTGCGCAAGCGTATCCATGTCCGCTGTTCTTGGACGATGGTACGGGTTGATTTCGTAGTCGCTGAGTTTAACTAAATCTACCGTAACTCCTAGTTTAGATAGCTCTTTTTCCATGGCTTGGCAGAGGATTAAAGAGCGAGAGTTTGGAGAAAGGGAAGAGGAGATGATTAAAGTTTTCATGGGAGAAATTAAAGTTTTGCTAATGATAGTTCCCAGAGCACCATCGCTTTATGAAGTTCTTCTTTTAAAGCTTCGTGCTTTTTGATTACAATGGCACTGTCGGCACAATCATAAAAACTAGGTTCTGCCATTTCGGCTTCTAAGTCAGAAATTTTTGATTCTAATTTTTCGATTTTGGATTCAAACCGTTGGACATCTTTTTTGAGTTGATGGGTTTCATTGGGATTTAACTTCGGTTTTTCTTTTTCCTTTTTTACAACTTTAGACCGTTGCTCAATAGAACGGAAATCATCAACGGCACGTTTCTCTAAGAAATAATTAATGTCCCCCAAGTACTCTTTCAAATGCCCATCTCTAAATTCGATAGTCCTATCTGTCAGTCCATCTAAAAAATCTCTATCGTGTGATACAACAATCAAAGTCCCTTCATAATCCTTCAAAGCTTGCTTTAAGATCAACTTGGAGGTCATGTCCAGGTGGTTGGTCGGTTCATCCATCACTAGCAGATTCATGGGCTTGAGTAGCAATATAGCCAATGCCAATCTCATTCTTTCTCCACCTGAAAGCACCATGACTTTCTTTTCTACATCATCACCAGAAAATAAGAAACCACCCAGTATGCTGCGCAATTTGGTACGCATTTCTGGCGGAGAGGCATTTTCCATCGTTTTTAGCAAGGTGTTTTCTGGCGTCAAATTCTTATCTTGGTCTTGCGCAAAATAACCAATCTCAACATTATGTCCGAGTTTTAAATCTCCTGAGGTTGCTTCAATTTCATTGACAATTACCTTGGCTAGGGTCGTTTTCCCTTGACCATTCTGCCCCACAAAAGCAATCCGTTCTCCTCTTTTGACCGAAAGGTCGGCTCCTTGAAATACAACTAAATCGCCATAAGATTTGGAAAGTTGCCTTATCTCTAAAACATCATCTCCAGAACGTGGAGGAGTTGGGAAGCTTATTCGCATCCCTTTCAGATTTGCATCATCCAACTCTATCTTATCCATTCGATTGAGTTGTTTTTGCATAGATTGAGCCATCTTTGCTTTACTAGCCTTAGCTTTAAAACGCTCGATGAGTTTTTCTTTCTCTTTAATTGTTTTTTGCTGGTTGGTGTAGGCAGATTGAAGTAGGGCACGACGTTCTTTTCTTTGCAAAAGATAATTCGTATAATTGGCTTTGTAGTCATACAGCTTCCCTTGCTCAACTTCGACAGTACGAGTAGTCACATTATCCAATAATCGAACATCGTGCGATATCAAAATTAAAGTTCCTGCATAATTCTTTAAATAATTTTCAAACCAAACAATGGATTCTATATCCAAGTGATTGGTCGGCTCATCGAGTAATAATAAATCTACTTCACTCAATAAAATTTTAGCCATTTCTACTCGCATCTTCCAACCGCCTGATAATTCTGCAACAGGCTTTTCCATTTCGCTATGCTTAAAACCAAGCCCCTTCAAGATGCGTTCGGATTTGGCTTGTGCTTGAGACATATCCCCCATGTGCGAAAGGTGATCATTTAAAGTTGCCATCTCTTCGAGAATATCCATGTAACTGTCACTCTCATAATCTGTACGCGTCTCCAAATCTACATTAATCTCCTCCAATCTATCTTCAATTGCATTTAATCGGTCAAATGCAGTCAACGTCTCTTTGAGCACCGTTTTATCCTCAGCGATAGTGATATCTTGGTGTAGATACCCAATAGTATATCCATTCGGATAAGAAATTTTACCTTTGTCGGGATTGACTACACCCGCAATCACTTTTAAAATAGTGGACTTACCGGCTCCATTTCTACCGGCAAGACCAATTTTTTCATTGGGCTTGGCTGTAAAGCTGATATTGTTTAGGAGGATACGTTCACCGTATTGGATATTGACATCAAGAACATTAAGCATTTAGGCTAGATTTTTTGAAGTGCAAAGGTACGCTTTTTTTGCAAGGATTTGAGATTTGTCTGGGTGTACAAAAAAAACCACTATTCTATGGTTTAGAATAGTGGTTTTTACGCTGTACTCGCCTACAATTTGACAAACTTACCCATCATGAGGCGCCCATCATATTGAACCTGAAAGATATAGTTTCCAGCAGGTTCGTCCGTTAAATCGATGGATTCTTTCACACTCTGAGTAACTCCCCAATCCCGTGTCATCACTTTTCTTCCCAATATATCAAAGACCTGCATAGACAGAGCACCCTTTTTAAGGGCATTTATGTCGAGATAAAATAAACCGGCACTCGGATTAGGATGAAGTGCGATGGTAATTTCTCCAGTTGGATCCGTGATATTGTTTATTAACAAGGTACGAACATATACCGAATCTGAACATTGATTGCTCGCCGTCAAGATAATATTATAGGTACCTGTAGCCGTATAAGTATGTGTAGGCATTTCTTCAGTACTCGATTGACCATCCCCAAAATCCCAAAGATAGCTGGTTGCATTTTCAGAACTATTCTGAGTAATCGTAATCGTTAAATCTTCAACAGAGAAGGTATAAGCTGCTATGGCTTCTGCTTGCACACTTATCAATTGGTTAGCAGTACTCTGACCGTTGGGGTTCGTAGCTGTTAGACTTACGTCAAAATCTCCTCCTTGTGAAAAGAGGACCTCCACGGTATCTTTGGTAGAAGTAGTGGGCGAGCCACCTGGAAAATCCCATTCAATACTTTCTGCATCTGCACTGGCATTTGAGATGAACGTAACCACCAAGGGAGAACAACCCGCCACAACATTAGCTTCTATACTTACTGTAGGAACTTCAGCAGAAGTAAAGGTAAATGGATTTTCTGTGGTGTCACTATTACAGATACCGTCTACGATTAATTGCGTTACAAAAGTACCCGTTGGATAAATGTGTATGGGGTTTAATGTCGAACTAGTAGCAGAACCATCCCCAAAATCCCAAATAATATTGGTCGCATTGAGCGAACTATTTGTAAAGGTGACAGTGTTATTGTCTGAATCAATGTTAAATCCAAAACTAGCAAATGTAGCGGGTATCACTGTAACCTCCACTGGGAAAGTATTAGATCCAGTAGAATTGGTTACTGTCAGTTGCCCAACGTGTGTACCCGGTAGTGTGAAGGTCACAGTGGGGCTAGCTTCCGTTGGTGCCGTTACATCTCCTGTCGGAAAAGACCAAGCAAAGGAATCGGTGTTATTCATGTTTCCTGTAAAATTAACCGTCAGTGGGCCACAGCCTTCTGTTACACTTGCCACAGGAGCTGCGGTCGGTCCTCCAACAATGTTGATTGGCAAAACCAGGGTGTCCATTCCACATTCGTTTGAGGCGATTAATGTTATTTGGGTGCTGATTTCATTAGTATAAGTATGTGAAGGATTAAAGCCAGAGACTGTTGTAACATCCTCTCCAAAATTCCAACTATATTCATCGTTGTTACTGCCATTGTTGGTCGTGGATACGGTCATGCCATCTGCCGATACTTCAAATGAAAAATTAGCGATAGGGGCTTCATTCACAAAGATGTTGATTGGAATAGCTTCAACCGTACCCGAAGTATTAGTCGCCGATAAGCTTACTTGATGGTTGCCAGGTGAATTGAAAACCACAATAGGATCAATTTCTGTGGAGGTTGCGGGATTTCCCCCTTCAAACACCCATGATAAGCTAGAATAGTTAGTTGCCGAAGCTAGAAAATTTACGGTCTTAGGATTACAAGAATTGGTTGCCGATATTATTTCAATAGCGGCAGTTGCGGGGTTTTCTACTATTTCAACTGTCTGACAAACGGTGTCCACTCCACAGGCATTAGCCGCAAATAAACAGACCTGATAAGTTCCTATTGCAGCGTAAACATGTAGTGGACTTGTGTCAGTAGATAAGGCTGTATTATCTCCAAAATCCCAGGTATAAGAAACTCCATTTATCGTAGAATTCATAATAGCTACCTCAAATTCATCCTGAGTAATATTAAAATTAGGTTGTGGTATGTCTTGTACTAAAATCTGGTCAAATGCAGTGGCTGTGCCCGATGTATTAGTAGCTGAAAGCGTGACCGCATGACTACCCGATGTATTAAAAATAACCGTTGGGTTTAGACTCGTAGAAGTAGCAGGTGTCCCATTCTCAAAAGTCCACAGAACATCGGTTGTATTGGTTACATTGGCATGAAAGGCCACCGTTTTGGGGGCGCAATCTCCACTAGTAGAAGTAATTTGAATGTCAGCCGTTGGCTGGTCCTCTGAAATAATAACGGATTCACAATGGGTATCTGAACCGCAAGTATTGGTGACCGTAAGACACACTTGGTGAGTACCAGCAGAGAAGGTATGAGTTGGGTTTTCAGCTATCGAAGTATTGCCATCTCCAAAATCCCAAGCATAAGAAACACCATTAATGGAGGTGCTTGTAAAGTTCACTGAAAATCCATTTGTCGTAGAAGTAAAAGCAGCATTTGGTAGCGGCAATACTTGAATGCTTACCGGCGTAGCATTGGCTGTGCCCGATGTATTGCTAGCTGAAAGTGTGACCGCATGACTACCCGATGTATTAAAAATAACCGTTGGGTTTAGACTTGTAGAAGTAGCAGGTGTTCCATTCTCAAAAGTCCACAGAACATCGGTTGTATTGGTTACATTGGCATGAAAGGCCACCGTTTTGGGGGCGCAATCTCCACTAGTAGAAGTAATTTGAATGTCAGCCGTTGGGTTAAATTCAGAAACCACGACATCCTGACAAACGGAATGCGAACCACAACTGTTTGTAACTGTCAAACAGACATGATAAGTACCCGCAACAGAAAAAGTATGGGTTGGGTTTTCATCGGTGCTGGATGCTCCATTATCGTCAAAATCCCAAGCATAGCTAGTTGGATTACCCAAAGAGGCATTGACAAAGCTAGCGGTGAGCCCATTTGTACTAGAAGTAAATATAGCTTCCGCCAATGGTAGTACGGTGATCTGAACATTGTCGATGGCATTTCCGGATGGATTCGTCCCAGTCAAAGTGGTCAAGTGAGTACCCGTAGTATTGTATTGTACGGTTACATCAACATCTGTAGAGGTCGCAGGGGTTCCACCTGCAAAAGTCCAATTGATTTGGTTTGAGTTGGTGACCTCCGCATGGTAGGTGATAGACATTCCGGCACAGATATTAGTTGTGTTTGTAGTGATAGCGACAACTGGTCCATTTCCAGATATCGTAATGTCCTTACAAAGTACACTAGTATTACAACCACTCATTGTTGTCAAACAGATAGTATAAGTCCCATCTGCCAGATAAGTATGAGTAGGGTTTTCAAGAGTGGAAGTCCCACTATCGCCAAAATCCCAAGAATAAGTATCTGCGTCGGTAGAAGAATTTGTAATATTGACATCTAATCCACTTGTACTGACAGAAAAAGCGGGCACATTATTGGGTATTACGGTGACATTAATATTTGCGGAAGCAGAAATACTACCATTATAAGCTGTTAAGAGCACATTGTGTGTTCCAGGTATTAAATAAGAAGTTGTAGGCATCATAACCGTAGAGGTCGCAGGTGTTCCATTTTCAAAAACCCACTCTACATTTTGGGTGTTCGCAGAAACGATCGCTTCGAAAGTAATGCTTTCTCCTTCGCAAATGGTCAAAGAAGATGCTGTAATACTTACGGTTGGGGTATTACCTGTGATGACTACGGTCTGTGTCTGCGTATGAGTTCCACAGCTATTGGAAACCGTTAATGTTACGTCATAAGAACCATCCACCGCATAGATGTGTGTCGGATTTTCCATAGTGCTTAGTGGACTGTTATCTCCAAAATCCCATGAGTAAGTGGTTGGATTGGCAATAGAAGTACTTGTAAAAGCAACAGAATTCATTGTGGTTATGGAAGTAAAAGAGGCAGTAGGAGCCTCCTCTACGACAATATAATTTGACGTAGTTTTTGTGTTTGTGCCGGCGGCATTACTTACTTCAAGTGTTACCGAATAAGAACCAGCCGTATTATATTCAACTAGCGGATTTTGGAGTGTGGAAGTACTGGGATTTCCTCCAGGAAATGACCAATTCCAACTCGTAGGATTGTTTTGACTTATGTCAAAGAAAGAAACCATATCGACTACACAACCGTTATGCGTTGCCGTAAAATTACTAATAGGCATAATCGCTAAATCGAATGTTTGAGTAGTCGAAAAAGTTCCACAAGAATTGGTCACCATTAGTGTAACAGAATAATTATTAGCACTAGTATAAGTATGTATTGGGTTTACATCCGTGGAAGTATTACCATCTCCAAAATCCCAAGCATAAGTATTTCCCGAAAGGGGAGAAGAAGTATTCGTAAAATCGACCGTTAGATTAGATGCGCTATAGGTAAAGTTGGGAGTAGGGGTTTCGGTGATGGTAATGAAATTTGGTTCTGTGTGGCTATGACTACCCGAGGCATTGGTAACGACAAGCGTTACATCATATATACCCGCATTTGGATAACTTACCGTAACCGATTCGCTAGTTGAAGTCGCTGGAGTACCACCCGGAAATGACCAGCTCCAAGAATCTGCTCCTGTTGCCGTACTCGTAAAAATAATATCTTGTGGATTGCAACCCGTAGTGGTATTTGCTGTAAAACTACTAACGGGAGCAGCCATTAAGTTAATTGTTTTAGTAACTGAAAACGTACCACAATTGGAAGAAATCACGTCTAAGGTTACATCAAAACTTCCCCCTGTAGAAAAGGTATGAGTAGGACTAGTCATTGTTGAAGTATTACCGTCTCCAAAATCCCAAGCATAAGTATTTCCCGAAAGGGGATTTGTAGTATTTGTAAAATTGACTGTTGTGCCTGTTGTAGTAAAAGTGAAATCAGGGGTAGGAGATTGAAGGACATGAATGAAATTGGATTTGAATTCTTGGTCATTTCCTCCTGGGCTAGCTGCTACTAAAGAGACATCAAAAAAGCCCGTTGTATTATAAGTAATTAAAGGATTTTCAACATTCGAAGAGCTTGGGCTACCCCCTTGAAAGACCCAAGACCATTGAGAGGTATTGGCAGAGGAAGTACTATTGAATTGCACTTGCTGTCCCGTGCATACTGTGGTAGGCGTTGCCGTAAAATTAGCAGTTGCGGGGGTGTTGATATTCAGGTTGAAAGTATAGACATCCGATCCACAGTTGTTTATTGCAGTTAAGGTAATGGTATAAGTTCCATCACTTAGATAGGTGTGAGAAGGGTTCGTTGCAGAGGAAGTATTCATACCGCTTGCAGGATCACCAAAATCCCAATTATAAAAATTTGCTCCTGAAGATTGATTGAAAAAGTTAGCATTATGTCCTATGACACTCAAATTAAAATCAGCATTGGGCACATCTTGTACTGTAATGAAATTAGATTCTGTTAAGGTATTGCTCCCAGAAGCATTGGTGACGGTTAATTCTGTATTATAGACACCCGCAGTTCCATAAGTAATGGCAGGCGGATTTTGTCCCGTAAAAAATTCTGGCGTGCCACCAAAAAAATGCCATTCCCAAGCCGTTGGATTACCAGTTGAATTATCTGAATAATTAACCGTTTGTCCCACACATATAGCAGTGGGTGTTCCGGTAAAAGCCGGCACAGGTGCAGCCGCACCACTACAAGAAACAGCTGGCAAACAACCATTAATTAGTCCACCTGTGTGGGAATCCACAGCATTTACAGAGGCATTTGACCAAGTAGTTGCTGTAGATACGGTAGGTGCCATAATGTTTGGGCTGTTAGAAGCATCGTGACTACAATCAAAGTTGTGACCTATCTCGTGCGCAGTCATCACTCTTAAAAAATTAGCATTATTAGTAAAATCTTGTAGGATGTGATAACGATGTGAAAAATGACAAACAACACCTACATACGCTAACCCCACAGTACTTGCATCTAGATCCCGATCCGTCCATAGTTCTGCTATATCATAATCTGTATTCCCAAATCCATTATTATTACCCCAAGAAAGAAAATCATTTAATAGCGTGCTAGCAGCAGTCGAGGTTGTCCATGGATCACTCGCACTGGTAGAAACAATAAAATGTGTAGATATATTGAATAGAAAGTCATTAGCAAACTCCCCAGTATAATTTCCTTGGACATTATTAAGCACACCTAGATTATGATTTTCTACATCGGCAACAGTGCCATAATCTTGAAACATCAAAAAGTCAGAAGCAATAGCAATATCCACTTGATAACAATCAGCCTCTGGACTGTCTACAGTTTTTGTGATGGACGAACCTCTCTTAATCGTTTCCGTGACACCGCATTTCCCTCCAATGGGCACTACATCCTTTTCATTATAAACCACAAATTGGTTTTTAGGAGCATCCGAGGCATAGTACCAAAGCGGTTCTATATAATAAGTTTCGTCTTCTTTCGTAAAAAAACCATACAAAAAATCTTTATTGACTGTCAATCGGACAGGTTTCCCTTGGTAGGTAGCATGCATCGGTATAGCCCGAGTATGAGCGGTCGGAATAGCCGTAACTAAAGTATAAGTATCACTAAATAAATGGGTCTTTTCGTATGTAGTCGAAAAAGATAAGTCTCCTAGGTTTAATTGGATTTTGGGTTGGTTAGTTGCAGCTGCTTGCGCAAAAAGGGTTGTAGCATCAATGGAATAAATAGCCCAATGTTTGAGCTGCTTGCGCAAAAGCTTTGTTACTAGATTTAGTTGGTTGTTATTTGGGATCTCATTTTGCGCAAATGACAGATTAAGCACAAAAAAAAGGCTGATCAAAACGAATTGAACTCTTTTGAAATTAAGCATCTTGTTTTGGGTATTAGGATATTGTTCAAAATATTAGGAGCATTGCAAATTTAACTAATTTTTGGGATAAATGGGCTAAAAGGGGCAAAAACAACCCATCTAGGGTATGTATTATATGAAGTTGGTTGTCAAATAGTCATCAGGCCCACTTTCGTCGAAATGAATACTTACATAAGCTTTGTCATTTGCCTAATAGAACCACTTATTTAAGGTTTGTTTCGGCTGTTTAATGGACCACC
>CAYRVZ010000106.1:0-9227 GCA_964427815.1 uncultured Saprospiraceae bacterium
ATTGACTTTTCCGAATATCGACTTAGTAAAAGATATTTATTTTTCTTCAGGCGGCTTTCAAGCTCGATTTGGAGATAAGATGTCATCCGTATTGGACATACATTATAAGCGGCCGGATTCTATTCGAGTATCGGTCGGTTTGAGTTTGTTGGGTGGTAGTGCCCACATTGAAGGGAGTAGTAAAAAAAAGCGGTTTAGATACCTTATCGGAACGAGGTACAAGACTACGAAATACTTGCTTTCAACGTTAGATGTTACAGGAGAGTACCAACCCAGCTTTACGGACATTCAGACTTATCTGACGTATGATTTTAATTCCCATTGGCAGATGGATTTATTGGGTAATTACAATAAAAGTATTTATAATTTTGTTCCTCAGACGAGGAGTACTAGTTTTGGTTTAGTTAATTTTTCACTTAATCTGCAATCCGTTTTCGAGGGTTCTGAGAAGGACGAATTCACCAATGCTTTTGGGGGTACTTCTCTAACTTACTTATCCAATACAACACATAATCCTTTTTATTTAAAATGGTTGGTTTCCAGTTATCAAAGCAATGAGTTAGAGCGTTTTGATATTCTTGGGCATTATCTACTAGGTCAGATTGACACCCAGTTGGGTAGTGAGACAGAAGGAGAATTTGTTTCGATTTTGGGTGCAGGTACACAGCATACCTATGCGAGAAATCATCTACAAAGTAATGTTACTAATTTTGCCCACAAGGGTGGATGGGAAATTCAACTAGAGGACAAAGGAGATGCGACTCGCAACCACTTTCTCCAATGGGGAGCAAAAGTACAAAGAGAAGATATTCAAGACAAATTAAATGAATGGGAACGGCTGGATTCTGCACTTTACTCATTGCCTTACGACCCCGATTCTTTGCGCTTGAGTAGTGTCCTAAAATCAAAAAATCAATTGATTTCAATGCGCTATACGGCATATATCCAAGACTCTTACACCTATAAAGATCGTGAGGTAAGAGAGGTAAAAATCGTCGCTGGCATACGTGCTGGATATTGGGATTCGAATAAAGAACCGTTCATTACTCCACGTGTCCAATTGACATATAAACCATTGGGTAAAAAACGAGACATCAGTTACCGCTTCGCTGTGGGTATGTATTATCAACCTCCTTTTTATCGGGAGATGCGTAGCACTTTGGGTTTAGTGAATCGAGGGGTGCTTGCGCAAAAATCTTTGCACTTTGTAAGTGGGCTTACTTGGGATTTCTTTGCAGGAAAAAGAGTACCGAAGAAGTTTAGATTTACGACTGAAGCCTACTTTAAAAAATTATGGGATTTGGTTTCCTACGAACAGGACAATGTACGGATTCGGTACAGTGGAAAAAACGATGCAAAAGGCTATATCGCAGGCGTAGATTTTAGGATAAATGGAGAGTTTGTGCCAGGTGCAGAATCTTGGGTTAATGTTTCATTATTGCAAGCAAGAGAAGCCCTAAATGGGGTGCAGCATTACAAAAGAGAACTAGGTAAACCCGACTCTATTTTTGTGAAGTACGCTCCTCGACCAACGGATCGCTTATTTAATATATCGATGTTTTTTCAAGACTATTTAAAGAATAATAAAAACATAAAAATGCACATGAATCTATCTGTGGGTTCTGGATTACCTTATGGGATAAAAGATAATAATATTAAATATAGAAACCCATATCGCTACAAGCCTTATCATCGGGTAGATATGGGTTTTGGTTTTTTGCTATGGGACGAAAGTCGAATTCATAAACGTCCTCATCATCCATTGCGTTTTACACGTAGCACTTGGTTAAGTTTGGAGGTGTTTAACATGATGAAGGTCAGCAATGTTGCCTCTTCCACATGGATTAAAACCATTTTTAAGCAGCAATATGCAGTACCCAATCATCTTTCTTCTCGACGGTTGAATGTTCGGCTGCGGATGGCTTTTTGAGTTCTGTTTACTCTAATAGCCGCATCAACTTCTCTTGTGCCTGTTGATTCGTAGAGCTATTAATAGACTTACTAATATCTTCTTTTTCTAATTCAGTCAAATGAAAACTCATACTGGCGCGACGGTGTGCAGCGCTAGGGACATATTCAAAACGGACAATATCCACATTTTCATTGCCTAATACTTCGGATAGCAGCCCATAATTAATATCACTATCATAGTCTTGCAATGTGGATATATCAGCCAAAATTCCAAAAGGCTTAAACAGGCTTGAAATCCACCCCGTCTTTTCAGTTGATTGAGATTGGTTAAATTTTTCCCAACCTGCAATTTGAACAAAGATGACTCCAGAAGTATTTTCTTTTATCCATTCCATAAAATTACTAGCAAAACGCATGGTGGTCGCCTTTCCCAAATTATCCCTAAAACCTGCGTCAGAAATTTCCAAGGAAGGAACAGAGGGCAAATTTACGGAAGGCAAGACAATCGGATAGGTCGCATTCATACGCAATGCAGAAACAAAACTCAGACTGTCCGCCTCCTTTTCGGCAAACAAGCGTCTAAAATCTATGGCATCCAAACTCAAGCCCCCTTTTCGATATTGCTTAAAATTCGCAGACATCATATATGAGGAATTAAAAGGGGAAATTATCAATCGACGTCCATCATTAATAACAGATGGAGATAAAATAATTCTAGGGATAATCGCTTCATATTCAGGTAGTCGATAGGCGGAGATGGGTTTTTCTAATAGAGAATCTGTATTCTCATTAAATTGTAATTCAAACATGTAGCCCCTATCCCGTCTATGTTCTCGCCCATTTCGACGGGCAGTCGCCATTGGAATAAATATATCATTTGTCACAATAGAGAAATAAATAGAATTCAATAAATCCTTGGCAATCTTCTCACTATAAATGGCTGCTTGCGGATTGACATGCCCTCCTTGGCGCTTGCGCAACATCAACTCCCGATAGTAGGCTGCTCCGAGCATGCCTCCTGAGGCGCCTGATATCATGGCAGTATGTTCAAAAAATTGTTCTTCTGTTAATTTGTCCATAGACTGCAATATTTGCATCGTCCAAAGACTGGCTTTTTGCCCGCCACCACTTGCAGAAAGTAATATTAGTTTGGGTTTTTTGCCTTCCTTGGGAAATTTAGCGCGCCAGTTGTTTAATATTTCAATGGTCTCTTTTCTATCAATTTCCAGTATGGAATCTTTAGAAATTTGCTCCAAAGCAATGTTATTATACATGATGGATTCATCTTTATAAGACAAACCGTACGCTTTACAATTCAAATCAAAAAAATCGTATTTGGTGATATTATTCATTCCAAATATGACTAAAATCCACACGATTATCTTCCATCGATGAAACCAAAAACCTATTGCCCCGACTATCGATATCAAAATACTAAATAAAATAAATAAGCTCGCAGCAGTCGGTATTCTGAAATATTTATTTTCCATCATAAATCCAAGCCCCATCAAAATTAAAATACTTAGCAACTGAATAAGAATGACATTAATATGATTTTGTCGAAAGACCTTCATTAAGATCTTCACATCATAATGCCCTATTCCACGTACTATTCTTAATTTTAATTTTTCAGAAACGAATGTATCTACCCGCCAGCTACGCTTCTTGAGATTATAAAAATCATTCTTATTCATTCTTTGCCCCACCAATACTGGAGCAGCCATATCGGGCTTTTCTTTTCTAGCTTTCAAAAAACTAAAAATATCTTTATTTGTCATTCTAAAATAACCAATAATAGAAAAAATAAAAACCGACAATCCAGCTAATAAGCTAGCGACATGCATGAAGCTCATAGCTAGAGGGAGATAACCCCGCTGAAACTTTAGGATATAAAAAAGGTACGCCCCTATCATGATGAGGGGAAGTAATCCATTATTAATACAAAATTTTAAAAATGGCCGTTTCATTGTTGCTAAAAAAGGAAAACGAAAAGCACTCAACAAGTAGATAGATAGATTCCAAGAAAATAAAAATGCACCAAAAGCCAAACCCACAATGAAGTAACTCAAAGGGGATACTTGTCCAACATACTCAGGTGTCAAAAAAACATACCGAACGCCAAACTGCGCACCAATACTACCCGATATAGCCCCAAAAACAACCATCCAAATTAACAAAAAGAAAAAATGATTTCGAAACTGGAGTATCACCAGCTGCACAGGAAAAGAATAATATAGAGACTGGAAGCTAATCATTTGGGTCATCCTCTAAAACAAAAAGTCTGATTCGCTCTATCTTCTTGTCGCTTACTTGTTCGATTACAAAACGGTATTTGCCAAGGGTTATCACATCTTCTTGTTCAGGAATATTTTGAGTAGTTGTCACGATATAGCCTGACAATGTATTGTACTCACCATCTGGAATTTTAATGGTATCAAATTGTTTATTGATTTTATCTGTTTCAATTTTACCTGAAAACAAAAATTCAGATTCAGATATTTGTTTAACTAAGTTTTCTTCTTCATCATGTTCGTCCTCTATTTCTCCAAAAATCTCTTCCAATACATCCTCCATCGTTACGAGTCCTGATATCGAACCATATTCATCCACGACACAAGCAATGGATTGCTTGCGCAAAATAAATTTATTTAACAGATCGTGCAACCTCAACGTTTCGGGAACAATAATCAACGGCAAAGCAATCTCCTCTACCTTGTCAAAAGTATCCATCAATTTAATATGATGGACATAGCCTACCACATCATCTAAGGTTTCTTTGACTACTATAATTCTTGAATGACCCGAATCCTTAAACAGCTTGATTAAATCTTTACGATCTGCATCATGATTAATCGAGATGATCTCGGTTCGAGGTCTCATGACAACTTTCACCTTGACATCTTGCAGATACAAAGCGTTATCGAACAATTCTTGTTGCACATTCTCTTCCTCTTTGGTACCGGCTCCGAATTTCACAAAATACCCTAAATCATTTCGAGTAAAAACATTCAATTCTCTTTTTTCTGGCATTTTAAGGACTTTCGTCAAAAAGAACTTCGTTATCCAATTCATGAACTTGCTAGGCAATAAAAATATCAATTGAAATAACCTCAAGGGAACTGCCAACATGAATAAAAGCCGATCCGCCTGCAATCTAAAAATGGTTTTGGGCAAAAACTCCCCGAAGATCAACACGATAATAGTCAGTATCAACGTCACGCCTATAAAGACGACAAACTCATTGCCAATAAACGGAGTCAACAATGGAGTCAATAAACTACTCATTAGGTAGGTAAATATAACCAACACAACATTATTTCCAACGAGTAAACCACCAATAAATTCCGCAGGATTGTAGTAAAACTTATCTATCATTCGCCCCCGAATAGATCCATCCTTCTTCTTTAATTCCATCTTCAACTTACTCGCAGAAACAAAGGCTATCTCGGAACCCGAAAACATAGCCGACAATACTAACATCAAAAAGGCAATTGCTATAATCATATGGCAAATATAAGGAATATTGTGATGATCGTTTCTCTATAACCTGCTTGTCATCATATTACGAAAAATAGACTGTTTAGTTTTCCCTAGTTTCTTTAAAAAGCGGCTGTATTTATTACATTATAAGCTAGGGCGTTGTTATATGCCCTACCGAACCAGTTTTTGGGCTTGCATCTACTCACCTTAAAAATCCTGCACGATGTCACTGGCTTCCATTCGACCAGTAACCGCCTTAATTTTCCAATAAGAGAAGTCATCCTTTGCTTCCAATCCATAGCCATAGATAACCTCTTTTGGGGTCGATACTTTTACAAATTTATCTGTTTCGACTGTGCCTTTTTTTTCATCCCATTTTAACTCTTCGGTCTCTAGTTTTTCATTTCGGATAGTCGTCACCACGACGCTATCTTGGACTAGGATATAATTTTTATTGAGGTACCGCACACCAAATTTTGACGTTAAGCGGCTTTGTCTCACATGGTCGGCATTATAAAAATCCGCTGACAGCCCTTCCATAAACTCAGACCTTGGATTATTACCCGAAATATAATTATACAAAAGAGGGCCTTTTAATATAACCCGAACAACCGCCGAATCACTATAATAAATTTCGACATCTCTCGCCTCTTCAAGCTGGGTTGCTTCCTTTGGGAAATATTGCTCCACTTCTGCAAGATCATTCTCACAGGCAAAAAGAACCAAAAGCAATACTAATAACAAAGGAACCTTAATACTCAATTTCTTTCTTTTTTGCGCAAGCTACCGAATAAGTGACACATCACCAACTACTTGTACGGGTTTATCATCCCAAAAATCTATCGTTGCCACCCAAACATACGTATCACTCCTCATCTTTTTACCCTTAAAGCGACCATCCCATCCTGCGGATTCGACAGATATCGGATAATCCTTTTGCTCATAAACTAGATTACCATATCTATCAAAAATCTGTAGGGAGATGATATGAATAGCTGCTGGCCCTCCAAATATTGTAAAATAATCATTTATTCCATCTCCATTTGGGGAGAAAGCAGTCGGACCAAAAACAGGTTTTTCTAATTGAACTTGTACCAAAATCGAATCCAATCCGACACAACCAGCCGTATCTACTACTTGCACATAATAATAACCGGGGCGTTTAGGTTTCAATCTCGTATTCGGAATAGAATCATTTACAAATTCCTCATCAGATGGAAACCAAGTATAATCAACCAAGCTTCCTTGCGGAAAAACTTGCGCTCCTACTGGCATATCATAGCCCAAACGAATCGTCGTATCCCCAAAAGCAATCACCCTCAGTTCTTCAGGTTGTGCCAAGGTTATAGAATCGGAACCGATACAGCCAGAAGCGTCTTGTACAAATATATGATGCCCACCCCCTTTCACATTTGCGAAAGTGGTATCTTGCTGAAAGCTACTTATCGAATCAATGGCAAATAAATAGGGCTCAGTACCGCCATTGGCATCCACCCCAATCATACCCGTAGCGTCCCCAAAACAAACAACGCCCTCTATGCCCGTTACAAAAACATCTACTTGTGCCGGTTCTTCCACGACCACCTCCTGAATTATTTCGCAATCATTTCCATCTGTGGCCGTAATAAAATAACTGCCAGCCATTATATTGGCATTGGTATCTAACTGTACCTCATTACTCCACAAATAATTATAATTCCCTACTCCTCCTCCTACTTTTGCGAAAGCGGCTCCATCCGACAATCCAAAACAGGATGCCATCGAAGCACCCACTTCAATAGTCATTGGTGGATAATCATTAATATCAAACTGAAAACTACCCGTACATAAATTGGCATCTAACACGACGACGTTGTAGGTTCCTGCCACTACATTTTCTAAAATAGGGCTTGCGCCAAAACCAGAACCAAAATCATATTGAAAGGGAGACAGACCATTCAATACGCCCAATGTAATATTACCATCATCATACCCAAAACAAGAAGGGGTATCAACAGAAACTACATTGGTATTTAATAATAATTCTAATTCATTTACCTTAATATCTGACAAGGTGATTAGGCAACCATTCGCATCTCGAACCCCTACCGAAAACAATCCATTAGAAACATTCTTCATAGTATTAGAGAGAGAAAAAGGAGCTCCATCAAAACTATACTCATACGGAGCCACTCCACCCGTTGTATTAATCCCTAAAACCCCATCTTGTCCTCCTCCACAGGTAGGTCGCTCAATCAAGGTGTCAAAACTCATGGGAGGCGGCGCAGTCAATTCATAATTCAAGACCGTATCGCAAGTAGCTAAATTAGTAATAGTAACGCTATATTCTCCCGCTTCCAAATTTGTAATACTCGAAGTAGAAGGCGCTCCATTTCCCCAATTATAGGCAACGGGAGATGCACTAGTTTGGACATCTAGTGCAATAATTCCATCCTGCCCCCCATCACATTTTAAATTTGTCAAAGTTGGCGTTACTTCCATATTATTTACCGTTTCGCAGCAAGGCAATACTTCTATCTGCTTCACGTAAGTCAATACACAACCCAAAGAAGAGGTAATTTTTAAAGAAACCAGCTTGATACCTGGCGTATCATAAGTGACGGTATGTGGTCCTTTTCCAGTTGACACGATTGGGTTTGCCCCTATGCCAAAATTCCATTCCCAAAGGACAATATTTCCAGCGGGTGAAGTTGATTTATCTGTAAAGACAAAAGCCTCTCCAAAGCAAGCTTTATCCTCCGGTTGGTTGGTTTCAAAATCAATAGCAGGCCCTTCAATGATCCCATCACCGCCAAAATCAATGGTAAAACCACTCGATCCAGAATAGTTATTCACCATCAAAGCATACGTTTTTCCAGCTTCCATCTCTAGAGGCTTGACCCAGCCGTTATTTCCTCCACCACAGCCAGCAGGCTCTGTGGCATCAGTAGATCCCACTTGCAGTCCCGTTGGGCCCATGCAAGGGCTAGGGTAAGAATCCCCAGCGGCATTACACAATAACACTTGTTTATTCGCACATCCTCCATTGGCAGGCAACTCATAGACCACAAAATCTAAATCATCTGGCTCATTGCTAGGCGTCAATACAAAAGTCAAAGGTGCTGTATTCGCTGCTGTCCAAGAAAACCAAGTAGAAGCCGATTCAGTATTAACACAAGTCCCACTCCCTTCATTAAAATTCCCACCACCGCTAGTTTGCTGTACCGTAAAAGAAGAAGCATCACATAGGTTTGAAGCGGTAATACAATCCTGCCCTGGCTCTACGGGTGGATTATAGTTCGTAATACATAGCTGAAAGGTACCTTCCTTATTATTATTTCCTTGCACCCGAATTAAATAAGTTTGACCTAACTGAAGACCGCCCTTGTGTAAACTAACCACGTTTTGTCCCGGAGGAAAAACCGCACATTTTTCTTCCGTAAGGGTCGCAGCACAGTCACCAGTATAAAGGGCTACCTCTGGTGACTTCAGCGTTCCACCTGGTGCTGCAGTATCATCCCCTCTTATGGTAATAGTCACATCTGCTGCCGTTGCAATAAATTGAAACCATACGTCTTTCCCTACATTTGAAAAACAATTTGCGGCGCCAAAGCCACTTGCCGTTGCCGCTTCCGATGTGTAAGCTTCATAGGCTGAACACCAATCTGCAACGTCCACTAATGCAATGGCAGAGGCACAATCATTATTAGCGGGTTGGGCAAAAACATTTGTGGATAAGAAAAAAGAAAATAGACTGATCAAAAGAACAGGAAAATAATTCATAATCTACAGGTTGAGTAGGTTTGATTCGCAAATCTATAACGTAGAGTCCTATAAATCTATACAAAAATACGGAT
>CAYRVZ010000107.1:0-9136 GCA_964427815.1 uncultured Saprospiraceae bacterium
TGGTCAGATGATAAAATTTATTGCTCTGAACTCGTATGGAAAATATTTAAAGAGGGAGCGGGTATAGAAATTGGACATCTCCAAAAATTATCAGATTTCAATTTGAATAATGAGCGGGTACGGCAAAAAATGAAAGAACGTTTTGGAGATCATATTCCGATGGACGAAAAAGTAATATCTCCGGCTGCCATGTTTAATTCCGATAAATTGATTTTTGTAAAAGAAGGATAGAACTAATTGTGTGTACCTATACAAATCGGATAAAATCACGAATGATTCGCTTAGTTTTGGCAGTAGCTTCAAGATGCCCCATGTGTCCGATATTTTTTAATATATGCACATCTGCTACGTTGGGGAGTGTCGTTTGGCGTAAGCTATTGGCTTCTGGAATGGCAATATCCTCCGTTCCGATGATAAATTGAACAGGAATATCCAATTGTGCTAGAATATCGCTCGTGTCTATGCGATTCTGCATTGCATAAATGGCCGCAATGATTGCTTCAGGCGAGGTTTTAATGCCGTATTGAATCACTTTTTTGATGATCTTTGGATTCTTTTTTGCGAAAGCAGGCGCAAATAGATTGGGGATCGTAGCTTTGACGTAGGCGGATCCACCATGTTTTTCAATAAAAAGGGCACTTTTCTTTCGTTTGACTTTATTTTCTGGGGTATCTGGATAGGGCTGTGAATGAAATAATGAAATACCTTTGAGCATTACTGGGTATTTTTTTGCGAAAGCCATTGCCGTGTAGCCACCCATCGAATGCCCAATTAAAATAGCTTTTTTGATGCCTTCTATGTCTAGCACTTCTTTGACTGATTGCGCATAGCCTGCAATAGAAATGGGTGTTTGTACAGAAGATTGCCCAAAACCGGGTAAATCCACTTTGATCACACTATAGTCAGGCACTCTATGGATAAAGCCTTCCCACATACGAATATCCTCTAAAAAACCATGAATGAATACCACGGCTTGGCCAGCTTTTCCCGCACGCGAATAATGAACACCTTTATTTGTTTTTTGGAAAATAGCCATTTTTATTTTTAGCAAAAATAGGCATATTTCTATGGATAGTGGTGGCTTGCGCCAAAAAATTGTCTATCCTAATAAAATCCTTTATCTTCGCATTCTAAAGCAGGTTTTGACTTTCGACCGAACTCACTCAAAAACACAGATATGAATCGTTCTTTGCCCTTTTTTCTTCTTGTTTTCTTCTTGCCTTTACTAGGAATAGCCCAAATGAAGGGAGGTTTTAAGACAGGACTTAATTTTTCTGCCATTAAAGGACCACTTATTCCTGGCGAGTCCTACGAAAATCTAACGGGCTTTCATATCGGGCCTGTCCTGCAATTTCCCATTACAGATAGTTATGGATTGAAAGCTGAAATATTGTACAATCAAGCGGGTGGTAAGTATCATTTTAAAGGGGATGGATTTACGATACATACGGCTGAGGATGGGACTAAAATATTAGCCGTAGGGGATAAGCAGGTGGATTTGGCGTTTACGAATACTTACTTGGATGTGCCGTTATTAGCGTATGGAAGAATAGGGTCTTTTTTGTTTGAAGGGGGTGTTCGGATGGGTTTATTAATTCAGTCAAACGCGAATGGACGTTTAATCTTTTCGGGAGCCACTGAAAATGGTTCACCAATTGAAGAATATAAACAAGAATTACTTTTTAATTATCTAAGGGACAAGATAGGAGAAGCCTCCGCCGAAGAAGTGAAAGATGTGGTCTTGGATGGAAAAGCAACAAAAATTCCAGAGCGTATCGGCGCTTATTTTTATGAGGATGAGAAAGAGAAATTATTTAAGTCCTTTGATATGGGGATGACTGTTGGGATGTCCTATTTTATTACCCACTCTTTGTATGTGGGTGGACGAGTCAATTTTGGGTTGTCAGATGTAACCAATAACAAAGCAGACTTCGATCAAGCCAAAACAAATGGGTTAGATTTAATTAGGAATGCGGATAAAGATAAAAATTTCCAAATTCAATTGACACTAGGATTCAGTTTGTAAATAGTGTGTGGCAAGGTCTGCCCATCAGCCATCCTGCTCTTCATTAGAAGGCAATTGCTTCAAACTAGCATTGTGATAATAAACAATCATAGCAGCGGATAAGAAAAAGAAAGAACCAATCTTCTCATTTTCTACGACATCATTGACGATTAATAACAGGCAGACGGCAATAAAAGACAAAGTATTTGCCATGATGCGCCTTTTGATAGAGGGGTCTTGCGCCAAATGAAAGGCACGCTCTCCCGTCCAAATAATACTAAGCATAAATAAAGTGAAGAGGGCCATACCCGGAATTCCTTGCTCTACCGCTACCATCAAAAAATAACAATGCACCCCAGATTTTTCGGGATTGTCACTGACATACGTTTGAAACATTCGAAGTGTGTATGGCTTATAAAAACTATAAAAGTTGCCAGGGCCAAAACCCATATAAGGATGTGTAGCGGTCATCCGGAAAGCAGCCACCCACCGGTGCACACGTTCCATGACACTGATGTCTTCTAGGTTGTAAGTGGCTTCGACTAAATCATCAAATTCAGTGTTCATGATGGTGGTTTCAAAATTTGGGGCATAGTCCAAATAACGATTGTCTTTCAATATCCATTGGACGCCAAAGAAGGAAACAAATACCCCCAAAAGCAAAAAATACTTGAGTACATTCCAGCGTATCAACCAATAGACTCCGATTAAAGCCATCACAGAAATATAAGCAGCTCTCGTGTAAGACAGCTTGATGGCAATGACGAATAATACTAAAATACCCACGATGCCCCACCATCTATAAGACCATTTTGGGAAGAAGCCAAGAGACTCCCATACATAAGGTATAAACACAGTCAACAGTGCTGCATAGATGACATGGTTCGGAAAAAACGGACCGAGCACCCAATTAATATCTTCAAAAGTAAATCCCAGTCCAGCATGCCTAACCATCACATAGATAATCGTTAGTACAATGGCAGTGAGTGTTACAAATAGCCAAGTTTTATACGTTTTTTTATCACTGAGTAGCTTTGCAGCCAAAAAATAAAAGGGTATGATGTACCAAATCTTTGCCAACAAAAATTTAACAGAAAAAAGAACATGCTCCGAAGTCAAGGTGGTCATAAATGCCCACGCAAGATGCATAAGGAGTAATAATGAAACGGGATGCAGTATGAAACTAAAATCTATTTTTCTAATATTACCTAAAAAGTAGAGCAAGGTAATTCCCGTTAAGCCAATCGTAATGGGCTCAGAAGGCAGGTCAATTGCGATGTTGCCAATGGCCAAATTAAAAGAAAAAGGAATGGAAAAAAATAGAATGTAGTAGAGCGGCTTAAAATCAAAAAATGCCCAATACACGCCCAGCACAACAGCTGGTAATAAAAATAATAATGGCGTTTCATAATAAATACCCCCAATGCTTCCTGCCAGAATGGCTGCGACCAAAAACCACCAAATGAGGGGCGTTTTTGTATCAGTTGGATAGGTCGAAAGACTACTCACCCTTTATTCTTTTAAAATCTAGCTTTCCTAGGTTTTCAAACAGAAGTGCTCCTATGAGGCTAAAAATAAACGCACCCAGCGTGGCGGCTAAGACTAAAATACTTCGCTTTGGTTTAGATTTTATTTTGGGAATATCTGCTTTTTCCGCAAGGATAATCGTCGGCGCATTACTATTCAATACCGTTTTGGTTTGACGGAGCTTTTCTTTTTCTATATCCAATTGGTCAGAAAGGCTTTCATATCGGTCATCCAACGCCTGAATAGCGCCCATCCCTTCCCGTAAGAGTTTTAGGGAAAAACTACCCCCATTTTTTTCTCCCAATACCGTTTCAAGTTGTTTTTTGTAGCCCATTATTTCAGCTTGAAGTACGACGACACTATCAGGAAAGCCACCATTGCTTTTTAGTTTTTTTAATTTTGCACTTGTCCCTGCCAAATTGGACTCCGCCTCGGCAGCTATCGTGGACAACAGTTCACCTTGAGATTTTAAATCAAAAATGCTGTATTTTTTTCGCAAGGATTGAAGGCTGTCCCCAATGATTTTTATTTCTTTTGTTTTTGCAAGGATACTCCCTTGGTAGGTCTCTATTCTTTTTTGATGGCCAATATGCAAGAAGCTCAGCGTTAGATTTGCTACTTGATTTCGAGCTTCGTTAGCAACAGTAGCAGCAAATGCAGGATCCTTATCTTCAAAAGAGAGCGAGATGGCATCAAATTTTGTCTTGGTCACATCAAAGTTAGACCGGAATTTTTTCTCTAGTTTGAATTTTCTCTTTGGAGAGTCCGTCTTCATCTTATAGTGATCTGCTACTTGAAATGAATCCAATAAAAACTGTATTAATTCACCTGAAGAGGCTACCGTAAGCAAGCGGTCATTATCAAAATCATCCCCATAGAATCTTGTGGCTTTGTTGGTTTGTCCAAAAACCTGTTCGGGCTTATTGGTGTCTGGGCTAGCTGCAAAAAAAATGGTCGTCGCTTGGTAATAATTATCTAAAAATAAGGAGAGTACGACACTTCCAATGGCTACAACTAACGTAATACCAATAATTTTTTTTCGCCACCTCCAAAGCACCCCCAATACCTCAACCAAATTATTCTGTGAATCCATTTATTTCGTTTTATCTTGCAAAGCTACACAACCCATTCATTTAATCCCTAATCCTAACGGTTTTTAAGTAATTTTATTAAGCCTTGCGGCGAAAATAAGCCGAGCAAGATGGATGTAGCAAGAATGCCACCAATGGATAAAATAAAAGCAATGAACCAAGGGAGTCCTAAAAGGCTAAACCCGTAGGCAATTCCTATGCTGCTAATAGGTAGGAGTACGATCTGCCATAAGGTTTTAGATGCTACGGTCAGTAAGTTTGTTTTGGATAGTAGGTGGTATTGGTACAACGTAACAGCCCATTGGCTGATGGCTGCGGAAATAGCGGCTCCGACTGCTCCTTTTTTGGGAATGAGATAGAGGTTTAGGGCTAAATTCAAGAGGACAGTACCGAAATAGAGCATATTCAATTGTCGAATGGCTCCGCCTGCAATGAGTAGAACCCCATTGACACTGGACCACATCAAGGCCAAGAGTGCCACCATCAAATATCCCAAGACCGTAGCAGAATAGGCATCTCCTTTTGTATAGAGTTGTGTCATGATTGGAAGCCGGTAGATGATGACTGGGACGACTACTAGGATGCCGACGACCCACATCATCTTGATAACCAATTGCCCCAATTCGCTGACGGGTTCCTGTGCTTTCATCACCTGTACAAACATGGGCAGCAAAAAGGCACTGATTAATAAACCCGCCATCGTACCCGCATCCATTAATCTAAATGCCGATGCATAGATGCCCGTCTCCGTATCTGAAACCATTTGCGCAAGCAGTACGCTATCCACTCTATTATAGATCGCCATCAGCAAACCCAAGAGCGCATATGGACGACTTTCTTTGAGGATGACTAATAAAAAGGGTAAATGGAAACGAATGCGGGGCATTTTTATCTTGGAACGAATGAAGCCAAAACTAACTAATGCCGTAATCCCTAAAGCTGCGACTTGCCCCCAAACAAACCCGTTCATGTTGAAGTTTGTCCGTAAGGAAGGTACCCATAACATTGTTCCAATAATGAGAATCATTAAGAATTTGTCTAAAACGGAAAAAATACTGTCCAAGCGGTAATGCCCTAACGCGGAAATATTGGACCGCATATAATAGATGAAAGCGACCAGTACTTGACTGATACCCACTCCAATTAATAGATTGCGGGATAATCCCAAAATACCTAATACCCAGCCAGTAAGTAATAGGCTAATCATAAATATTAAACCTAATAAAAGTTTGAAAACCAATATGTTAGGGAGGTATTTGGGAAGGAGCTGCCGGTGTTGGGCAATGTGTTTGTTGTTGAAGTTTTGGATACCAAAATCATTGATGATCTGAAATAAATAGGCCAAATTAAGGATGGCAAAATAATGCCCATATGCTGTTTGCCCAACTAGGTTTTGGACATTTCGATCGATACCAAAGATAAAAAACACTTTTATCAAGACATTGAGTCCCAAGACAAAGACGACATTTATGATGAATTCTCTTTTCAAGTGCTTTTTTAATGCTGAAATACAAAGGTCTGATTTATTTGCTTAAGTTGTACGGAACCATTCGGTTTCTTTTTATTAAGGACGCAGGCATTTGAACGTCTGTATGGAGTAAAATTTGACTTTAATCTTGTCTTTTTCTTTTCGGTAAGTTGTGCTTATGGCGAGTATTTCTTTTCGGTTATAACTTATTTGTTTATCGGACTAACTCAATAAAGCCCTTCAAAACATCTCCTTGCTTCACTAATCCACTTACACGATTTTCCACTACTGTGCAAGTATAAAAATAAGTCCCAGTCGGTAACTCGACACCATTTGAAGTTGTTCCATCCCAATTAATATCGGGTTCTTTGGTTGTAAAAACTAAGTTGCCCCATTGGTTATAAATCTGCATATCTATTTCGGCAATGAAATGATAGGGGTAAGGAATAAAAACATCATTTTGACCATCACCATTCGGGGTGAAGGCGTTGGGTAACTCATAAATAGGGCAATTGTCCACACAGGTGATGGAGTCGATCGAGGATTCATTCCCAATGATATCAAAAGCGGTAACCGCATAACATCCGGCAATGCCTAAATCTGGGTAATGCGAATAACTAGTATCCGTTATTGTCTCAATAATCGTCAGGTCTCCTCCTTGGGTGGGTGTATAATAAATATTAAAACCGGCGACATCCATGTCTCCGCATATAGAAGCTGGATGGGTCCAAGAAAGTAAATTGTAAAAATTTCCTGCTAAATCGATTATGTTATTATCCAAGCATACATTATTGACGGTTAGCATTGGGTGACAAGGAGGTACGTCGTCTTTGGGGGTAGCGCAAGCCTCCTGAGAATCATTAATGAGTGGGGAGTATATATCAGTCACTCCATAGCTGCCAAAACTTCGGATAAAATAACAGTATTCTTGGTTGTTTTCAAGCCCCTCATCGGAGTAGGATAAGTCCGTGGTGGTTCCGATAGAATCAAAAATACCTGTGGTAAGATTTTTTCTATAAATCGTGTATGAAAAATTATCCCAAGGAACCATCTCCTGCCAAGATAAATTCACTTTTTTGTCAGATGGGGCAGCGCTTAGAAAGATGGAAGCCGCAGGGCTAGCATACCCCAAAGGGGTGGATGCTCCTTTGACATAAAAGGCAATTCTATAGCTAAAAGGATTGGCGATTGTATTGAGGTTATTTTGGTGGTAAGTCGTGTCGTTTGCTTGCGCAAAAGATGGGCTAGTAGTGGTGTAAATAGCGGTGTTGGGTGCTGCGACCATCCCCGTTTCTTGTAATACTTCATAGGTGTAGTCCCCAGGGTTTTGGAGGGTGTCTAAGTCCGCACTCAATGGCTTGGTCCATTCGATTTGTATGGATCCATTAGTATTGTCAGTGTTGGTTACACTTACTTTTGTCAGTAATGGGATGTCTCGCCCTAGTTGGACGCAAGCCTCATTGGAGGGTAGGCTCTCGACGATATTATAGGGGTGCCCACCTGCCGAAATTTTGGCAAATTCAGCCAAAACACGGTAGCAATATGTCCGACCTTTTTGGATGTTGCCATCTATAAAAGTATATCGTCCAGCGTCCATTTCTTTCGTGTCGGGTGAGATTTTGGTATAGCCTTTTCCCGCAAGGCCTGGCGCACAAGTATCCAAAGGAAATTGATTACTGCCTTCCTTGCGCCAAACGGTAAAAGTCCTGAAATAATCCTCCTCTGCGGCTTCACAAGCATAGGGCGAAACCCACGATAAAACGATCTGATCATTGTCGTCAGGAATTGCCGTTACATCCAGTGGGGGAGGACCGACTATCTTAATTCTTATCTGTTTTAAAGCAGAAAGACCACTGTTTCCAAAATAGTCATCTTTCGCTTTGAAAATAACAGAATAATATTGATCGGAAATATGTTCGCAGGTCGTCTGCCATTCAAATTGACCTTGGACAGGCTGGTCTGCATAGTCAATGGGTGCCGTAAAAGTAGCAGGACTAACTTCTAATAATAATGGTCCTCCTAATGCAAGTAATTGTAATTGTTGAATAGGTAAATCCACATCTGTTGCTACGACACCGAAGTTGAGGAGCGTACCAGCTACAACACAAGTATCATTATTTGTTTGGACGGTTGGAGGTTCGTTGTCACAAGTTTCTATTAAGATTTGCATGTCTCGCATGGTGGTATCAATAGCGACCCCATTTCTATATTCAATCACCAAAATGGCTATGTTATATTCTCCAGCTTGTTGCGGTGTATTCCAGACAAACTCTCCAGTCTCGGAATCTAAACTTAGGGTATTATTGGGGCCAGGATTTATTTGATTGGGATAGACATACCCCAATACAGGCACATTCTCTCCGTAAAGAGGCGTTGTCAATACATACGCTAGACTGTCTCCATCGGGATCGTAGGCATTGGGATTGTGTGTGAACTTTTTGCCTACACACCCAAAATCAATGGGCGGCTGCAACATAACGGGGGTGCTATTACAACCTTGAAATTGTGGATTCAAAAAAGTATAGGTCGTCCAAATATACATCGGAATAAAAACCGAATTCGGAATATTCACAATGCCATCATTTCGATTTAAATCCGTGGTGCTTATCTTATAGGTAGAACGCGCGGCATAAGTATGATACACTTCATACTTGTTGAGACGGATATCATTCCCTATTAATTCCCCCTTATTTCCTGGTCCGTTGATACGCGCAGCAAAAGACATCGAACCGTCTCCCCATTCGACTGTCACGCTGTCCTCATCGGCAGCATTCATGGAGGCCTTGGCATAGGTGACGACGGTCGCTCGGATGGTCAAACCGCAATCTTCTAATTGCTCAATGATGATTTCTCCCGCTCGTATGTGGGTTGCTTGCGCAAAAAAACTACTCAGTAAAAAGCAGATTAATAACACATTCTTTAAGTAAAATCTCATCTGTCTGCGTGTTTTCATGTATTCGGTTGATTTCCTTTCGGAAAATAAATCGGTTTATTGTAGAGATAACGAAACTTTGACCTGTTTAGTGGCTATTCTCATTATCAATA
>CAYRVZ010000108.1:0-8953 GCA_964427815.1 uncultured Saprospiraceae bacterium
CTGCGCAAAAACCATCCAAATACTAATTATTAAAAATACCCCTATTTTCAATAGTATTCCATATCTTGTAGCATAATCAAAACAATACTCAGCTATGGCTTTTGTAAACGGAGTAGATCGGAATCAATTATTCCTGATGAATCTGGAAGAATAGGTACCTCAAGATTCGTGAGCGCGAGTAGTTGATTTTTTTTTTGAACATTTTGTCGATGGAGGAATTGGTTTTTTTTTGAACAAGAAAATTTTTCCAGTGCTGTTGGCTCCATCGCCGTGAATGACGTATTGTGTATGCCACGACAGTATGTCTAGAATCAGTCAAAGCCATTATGATATTGGTTCTACATCATAAAATTTTATTTTTCTTCTGTATTTTTACCCTTCCATGGGTTTCCCTTTATTAAAAGAAACCGAATGGTAGTAAAATAAAATTTTATTCACCCTCTGAATTAAAACCTAAAACTCCATCGAAGGGCTGGGATAAACTGTCCTATTTAAGTTTTAGACTGTCCTAATAAACGTAAGTTTACAGTTGGGTAGTGTTACTTTTACAATCGTTCACACACTTCCACTTTTAAGTCATCTATCCAGACCGTAGAAGCGTGTCCATTCACGACTTCCAGATGAAGGACATCATTAGGTGCTAAGCCTTTAGGTATGAGATAATAAAAATACACTTCGCCCCAGACATTTGTTTGGTGGCCCCATAAGCTAAAGTCTGATTTTTCTGCGGCAATTTTATTTTGAATCCAGATAGTTCTCCAATTTGTCGTTTCACCGTTTTGGTCTATATATCCTAGTAATACTGCGGAATCCCACCAACTGACCACTTCTTCTGTATAAAACCAACCGCTGATTTTTAAATATTGTCCAGATTTTACACCTAGATCGCCCAAGGGTTTTGTAACCATACGTAAGGCTGCATTTTCATGGTTTAGCCTCATAGAAGCAGGAGGAGAATGATAATTCTCAAAGTCTAATTGGGTCTGTGTGGTATCTGCAATCCGATTTTCATAAATAGTGCTTAACACTTTTGTTTTTCTGGGTTGATTGATATTGGATTCAAAAGTACTCAGCATCGAATAATCCATTTTGGTTTTCCCAAAAATCTTCCAATAATAAGCATTAGAAGCATATTCGGAACGAGAAACACCCCATCGTTCTTGATAAGTTTGGAAGATATTCAATCCCAAAAAAAAGATAGTGAGTACTAAAAATCCAATCCTACTCCATTTTTTTGCGAAAGCGTACGAAACAAAATACCCTAAAGGAAATGCCAATAGCGCATAAGTCCCCACCATTGGTCTTGACCCAAATGAATTAATGTAAAACCAATTGTGCCAACTATATATCACAAATATATACACGGGAAAAAAGAATAATATCGGCCACAACCAGGTCCTTTTTTTAAACAAAAATCCTATTCCTAATAAAGCAAAAACCATTATAGGTGTATATCTCAACCACCCATTTTTGCCATCTGTCAACCCCGCCCAAATGTGCGGATTCGTAAAATCAAAACCTTCATCTCGGTAACTGTAATAAATCCATTCTCCCGCCACAGTCTTCCAATATAGCAACTGAGGAACACTCGCCAAAACAAAGAAAAATACAGCCAATAACAAATGAAGCCAGTACTTTTTAAAAACAGAAATTCTTAATCTCACGGACTGCCAGTTACTCAACCCATAAAATACGGGAATAACCATCGCTAAAATATCTGTTGGCCGAATGATCGTCAACAACCCTCCACTAAAACCTATCCCCATAGCCATCATCCAACTTGGAGCAGCATACCATTTCTCCGTTGCATAAATCAATAAAGCGTACAAAAAGAACAAATAACCATGTGACATTTGATTATTCAGATTTGTAAAATAATAAAGGTTAGTCGCCAAAGCCAAAATGATTAAAACAGTCACAACAACACTAGGCTCAAAGTATTGCTTCAGCACCTTGGACAATAGTAATAACCCCATAAAAACATAAAACTGAATACTAAAAACTAAGGCTACTATATAGGGATAAGAATACCCATCTTGTGGCTCGCCCAACACTTTTGCCATAAGGTGTCCTACGCCAAAAAATGGGCTTTGCAACATAGCGACTCCGCTGGTATATTTATTCACAAAGGCGCCTGACTGAGCGCCACTATAGTCTTTGACGGAACCCAATAACTCCCTAATAAACTCAAAATCTTGTTCAATAAAAAAGGCGGGCAAATAGCCGTATAGACCACAAGCATCTCCCGTACTCACCGCAGACTTATAAGCCCCCATATTAAAAACGGTAAAAACATTGATGACCAATATTAATAATAATACCCTGTGTATAAGCTTCGTATTTTTTTCTAATTGCATAGTATTAGCACTATTCAAAACTGTCCAGTTGTTACAATCCAAGACAATTTCATGACAAAGATAGTAACTTTACAACAGAAACCGTTCATTTAATACGAACGAATTCCCTAAACAATATGTCCTCCTTACACATTAATTACTAAATTTGCAACATGAAAATTATATGCATAGGACGCAATTACATTGACCACGCCAAAGAACTGAACAACCCAGTTCCAAAAGAGCCGCTTATCTTCCTTAAACCCGATAGTGCTTATTTACAACCTCGCAAGCCTTTCTTTTATCCTAATTTTTCGGAAGATATTCATTATGAAGGGGAGCTTGTACTCAAAATTGGTAGAAACGGCCGGCATATTGAACAACAATATGCGCATAAATATTATGAGGAATTCACAGTTGGGATTGATTTTACGGCAAGGGATTTACAAAAAGAATTAAAGGAGAAAGGTTGGCCTTGGGAATTATCAAAGGGTTTTGATGGATCGGCAGCAATAGGTACTTTCATTCCTTTTCCGAAAGGAGATGCGCCCATACTATATTCCTTGCGGAAAAATGGCCAAGTGATTCAATTGGGTAATACAAAAGACATGATTTTTCATTTTGATTCCATCATTGCCTATGTCAGCCAGTTTTTCACCTTAAAGATGGGCGATATGATTTTTACAGGGACGCCTGCAGGCGTAGGACCTATTGCCATAGGCGACCAATATGAAGGGTATATTGGAGAAAAACAGGTATTGACCGTCAAAATACTATAATTAATTTCTTTGGAGTCCCGAAACATTCGTTAACTTTGCCCTTTGCGAAAGCGAAAGAATAATTCTAATAACTAAAAAACAAACTATGTCCTACCTATTTACTTCTGAATCCGTTTCCGAAGGACATCCCGATAAAGTATCAGACCAAATTTCTGATGCTATTTTAGACGCATTCTTGTTACAAGACAAAAACGCAAAAGTAGCCTGTGAAACACTCGTTACTACTGGACTAGCTGTCATTGCTGGTGAGGTTAGATCCAAGGCTTATGTAGATGTACAAGAAACCGCGAGAGATGTCATTCGTAAGATTGGTTATACCAAAGCGGAATATCAGTTTGAAGCCAATTCCTGTGGTGTTGTCTCTGCTATCCACGAGCAATCTCCAGACATTGCGCAAGGAGTAGATGTCGGCAAAAAAGAAGCCGATCAAGGAGCGGGAGACCAAGGCATTATGTTTGGGTATGCAACCAATGAAACGAATAACTATATGCCGTTGGCATTGGATTTGTCACATTTATTGTTGCAAGAATTAGCGTCGATTCGTAAGGCCGGGAAACAAATGAAATACTTGCGTCCAGATTCTAAATCACAAGTTACCATTGAATATTCTGATGATCACAAGCCACTACGGATTGAAGCCATCGTACTTTCTACTCAACATGATGATTTTGATGCTGAGAAAAAGATGTTGAAAAAGATTTCTGATGATGTAAAGAAAATTTTAATTCCTCGCATCCTCAAGAAACTCCCCGCCAGAACCAAAAAATTATTTAATAATAAAATTAAATACCACATTAACCCGACGGGCAAATTTGTGATTGGAGGACCTCATGGGGATACTGGTTTAACTGGGCGTAAAATAATTGTCGATACTTATGGAGGTAAAGGTGGGCACGGTGGTGGTGCTTTTTCTGGAAAAGATCCGTCAAAAGTAGATAGATCGGCGGCTTATGCTACTCGACACATGGCAAAGAACCTTGTGGCTGCTGGAGTAGCGGATAATTTATTGGTCCAAATAGCCTATGCGATTGGCGTGGCAGAGCCTGTAGGATTATATGTAGACACTTATGGCACCTCAAAAGTCAATATGACTGATGGCGAAATCGCTAAGATTGCCATGAAGATTTTTGATATGCGTCCAGCAGCTATTGTCAAAAGACTCAAACTGAAGTCGCCCATTTACTTTGAAACGGCTGCTTATGGTCACATGGGTCGCAAACCTGTTAAGAAAAAAATCACGTTTCCGGTCAATGGTAAAACTATCACCAAGCAGGTAGAATTATTTACTTGGGAGAAATTAGACTTTGTACCGAAAGTCAAAAAGGCTTTTAAATTGTAATATCAAAAATTAAAATGCGCTGTAAGTTTTTACAGCGCATTTTTTTTAATCTTTTTTTATTGAAATTACCCTTAAACATACCTAGTCCTATTCAATCGGTCCATCTTCCCCAATGGGCGGATACAGGAGTCTCTGTTTTCATCAAACGTGATGACCTCATCCACCCCGAAATCCAAGGCAATAAATGGCGAAAACTAAAATATAACTTACTGAAAGCAAAGGCATTAGGGAAACAAACTTTATTGACTTTTGGCGGTGCCTTTTCGAATCATATTTATGCAACAGCAGCAGCGGGGACTCATTTTAATTTTAATACTATCGGGATTATTCGTGGAGAACGATTAGAGAAGCTCTCTCCTACCCTGCGATTTGCAGAAGCCAATGGGATGAAATTCGTTTTTATGGATCGCACGACTTACCGACAACGTAAAGAATCTGCTTTTTTAGAATCGCTTGCGCAAAAATATCCAAATGCTTATATTATTCCAGAAGGAGGCAGTAATTTGCTTGCGCTAAAAGGAGTAGCCGAAATTGTAGAAGAAGTGGAAGCCCAAATGCCTAATAGATCTCCATTAACTTGGTGTGTAGGAGTCGGTTCTGGCGGAACGATTGCAGGTTTGATTCGAGGTATCCAATCTACGGATAGTGTTTTGGGGTTTTCGTCTCTGAAAGGAGATTTTGTGCACGAGATGGTAAAAGGATTTTTGGACAAAGACTATTTCAATTGGACAATATTAGAAGAAGATAGGTTTGGGGGCTTTGCCAAATGGAAGCCTGCATTGATTGATTTTATAAATGACTTTTATGACCAAACCAAAATCCCTTTAGATCCCATCTATAATGGCAAGCTATGGTTTCGGTTAAATGAATTAATCGTAGCTGGTTATTTTCCGAAAGGGAGTCAATTAATGGTCATCCATTCAGGCGGTTTGCAAGGTATAGCGGGCTTTCGGCAACGTTTTCGGATTGATTTGTTGCCTGATTGGCAAAGCTAGTTGTTGCAGAGTATTTTAAGTACTTCATATTCAATAAGTTACGATATTCGCGATACATTCTACTTAATAGATTGTTAAGTCCGCTAAAAATCCACAAAATATTGCTATTTTTGCGTTTTAATTGGGCAAGCCAAGATTTTGGGTTGCTTATACTCAACTTAAACACAATTCAAACAGATGCGAAAAATACTTTTCTTTGCCTTCGTTCTACTTCTAAGTACCCAATCACAAGCCCAAACTAAGCAAAAATTGGGTCATTTTAACTTGAATAATTTTCTTGTTTCCTTACCGGAAGTGGCTGATGTGGATTCTTTATTACAAATTTATCAAGCCACGCTTATCGACACCTTACAGCAAATGGACACAAAGCTAAAAGCGGATGTGGAAACCTATAAAACACAACGCAACGACTTAACTGCCGTCCAAGCCCAACAGAAAGAACAAGCTTTCATGCAAGCCGATCAAGAGATAAAACTATATAGCCAAAAGGCAGAACAGATGATGGCGATTAGACGTCAAACTTTACTAACCCCAATATTGGGAAAAATTGATAAAATACTTAAAGAGGTTGGAAAAGAAGGCGCATTCTCGTTGATAATAGATGCCAGCATGATGAATGCCTTATTATTTGCAGAAGATGCTAATGATGTTACGCCACAGGTAAAAAGCAAATATGAAAAACTGTAATCTAGGCTAAACAAAGTCCTTTACGAATTAAGATTTATGAGCAAACGATAGCTATCGTTTGCTCATTTTTTTTAATGTGCCTCAAGCCAATTTGCTCCTTCTCCCATGCTGACCAAAATGGGTACTTTTAAATTAGGCATTGCATTTTTCATTTTATCTGACACGATTTCTTTGACCCTTACTAATTCTGATTTTAAGACATCGAAGACTAATTCATCATGCACTTGCATGATCATCTTGGACTGAATATTTTCTTGGATAAAAGCTGATTGAATATTATTCATGGCGATTTTAATCAAGTCCGCTGCCGTACCTTGAATAGGGGTATTGATGGCAATTCTTTCCGCATTGGAGCGCATCATTCCATTTCTGGAGTCAATATCCCGGATGGTTCGCTTGCGCCCGATGAGTGTTTGCACATAGCCCTGCTCTCTAGCAAGATTAACGATTTCATCCATATAGGCTTGCAATCTGGGATATTGTTCAAAATAGGCTTTGATTAATTCGGAAGCTTCTTTCCTTTTAATGTCTAACTGCCTAGCCAAGTTGGTCGCTCCTGCTCCATAAATAATACTAAAATTAACCGTTTTAGCTTGTCTTCTCTGGTCATCGGTCACCTCATCATAGGGCACATCAAAAACGCCAGCGGCCGTTGCTCTGTGTATGTCTTGATTATTCTGAAACGCTTCCAACATCGCTGTTTCGTTACTAATTTCAGCAATTAATCTAAGCTCTATTTGGGAATAATCCACCGCCAAGATTACATGATCCTTATCCCTAGGGATAAAGGCTTTTCTGATTTCTCGACCCTCTTCCGTTTTGATCGGAATATTTTGGAGGTTGGGATTCGTAGAACTCAATCGCCCTGTGGCAGCCAGTGCTTGATTAAAAGAGCTATGCACACGACCCGTTCTAGGGTTCACTAATTTTGGCAGGGCATCTACATAGGTAGATTTCAATTTATTCAAACGACGGCTGAGTAAAATATCGTTGACAATTTTATGTTTTTTGGCTAATTCAGAAAGGATAATCTCATTGGTTTTGAATTGTCCCGTTTTACTCATTCTCCATCGATAGGGTATTTTTAATGTTTGGAATAAAAAAGTACCTACTTGCTTGGGCGAACCTAAATTAAAAGGTCGGTTATCGTTTTCAATAAAAATCTTTTGCTCAACTTTATTGATTTTTTCTTCTAATACACAGGAGTAATTATTCAGTAATTCTGAGTCAATACGCACCCCTTCAAACTCCACACTTGTCAAAACCTTACTCAACGGATTCTCAATATTAAAAAACAAATCATCCAATTCTACTTTCGTCAAAATGGGTTTAAAAAAGGCAGCTAACTGAAGTGCAATATCCGCATCTTCAGCTGCATAATCCAACACATCAGCAATCGCAACATCTCTCATATTACCCTGATTCTTACCTTTCTTTCCAATGAGAGCATCTATTTTGATAGGGCTATACTTCAAATAGGTCTCTGCTAGATAATCCATATTATGCCGCAATTCTGGCTCTAGCAAATAATGGGCGATCATCGTGTCAAACCACCTTCCCTTCAATTCAATACCGACTACCTTTAAGATAATCGCATCGTATTTTAGATTTTGCCCAATCTTGGTAATTGACTCATTTTCAAATACTTGTCTAAATTTTTCTAGGATTACTTGGGCTTCCTTTTTATTTTCCGAAAGGGGAATATACCAAGCCTCGCCCGGTTTTATGGCAAATGACATCCCTACGATCTCTGCCAAATTTGGATCAACATTCGTGGTTTCTGTATCAAAGGCTATTTCTTTCTGTTGCATCAATAAAGCCACTAAGTCTTCAATCTCTTTTTCGGTTTGCACCAAATGATAATCATGCTTGGTATTATTAATATCATTTAATTTGGGCCCTGCGGCTTTTTCTTCTATCGATTTTTCAGATTTCTTTTTCCCCACAGGAATGGCGGCCCCAAATAAAGAACCCTGCATTAATTGCCCTGTGCCCAAAATAGTCCTAGAAAGTGTTTTTAATTCGACTTCCTGAAAAATTTGCGCAAGCTTTTCCTTGTCAAACTCATTTATTTTCAAAGCATCCGCATCCCATTCTACTGGCACATTAATATCTATGGTCGCTAAAGTCTTAGATATAATAGCCGCTTCTTTTCCCGCTTCCATTTTTGTTTTGACTGCCCCTTTTAGCTCCTCGACATGTTCAATAATGCCTTCAATGGTATCATATTTGGCTAGTAAAGTAGAAGCTGTTTTGGGCCCAATCCCTTTTACACCCGGAATATTATCCACTGCATCTCCTTGCAAACCCAGCATATCAATGACCTGATCGACCCGTTGAATATTCCACTTTTCAATTATTTCTTTGGGTCCTTGAATCTCTACATCATTACCCCCTCTACTCGGTCGGTATAGCCAGACTTTGTCCGTAACCAATTGACCAAAATCCTTATCAGGTGTAACCATAAAAACTTCAAAATCATCTTTCTCCGCTTTATGTGCAATCGTCCCAATGACATCATCTGCTTCAAAACCTTGCTTCTCCAAAATGGGCACATTGAAGGCTTTAAGCAACTCCTTAATAATAGGTACTGCAAACGAGATGTCCTCGGGCTGCGCTTCTCTATTGGCTTTATATTCAGGAAACATATCATGTCTAAAGGTGGGGCCCTTCAAATCAAATGCGACACCAATATGTGAGGGCTTTTTATTATGAATAATATCCCAAAGTGAGCGGGTAAAGCCTGAAATAGCAGACACATTCTGCCCTTTCGAGTTAAGCAAAGGGCGTTTGATGAATGCAAAATGCGCCCGATAT
>CAYRVZ010000109.1:0-8938 GCA_964427815.1 uncultured Saprospiraceae bacterium
GTTTTAATACTGCCAGATGACTCCGTTCCTTCGTAAGAAGAAAGTTTGATAAAGCCCATTTCACAATCGCCCTGATAGGCTCTTACGAGATCCGCACCAAAGACAAAAGAACCATTTAATATTAATAAAAAATAGGGGGTTTTACCTTGGTAATCGCGAGTGATTTGTGCACCGAGTTCTTGGACTTTCGATTGAAGCGTCCCTTCGTTAATAAAAACAGAAAATTTTCTGTGGCCAATAGTGACCGTATCAGGAGCAATCATTTGTTCAGTTTTTATGGATGGGTGCTACTAATCTTTTGCGTCATCTAGTAAGATGACGCCTTTTGCCATGAATTTTAGTTCTTCTTCGGGTTCTGTGATGGCGTCGATTACTTCTTGCGATTCTCCTGCATCGGAAGCATAATGTTTTAATTCTTGAACGGTAGTCACTTCTCTATAGGCATAGCCATCAATGACGACATTCTTTCCAGCAATATCCTTGGGCATAAAAAAACCATAATCCTCAAATTGCACAAACATCTCTTCGCCATCTTTGTCCGTTAGAGTCATCCAGCATCCTTTATTTTGACAGACGTCTCCAGTTGTGCCACTTACCTTTACTGGGAAAGAATCTCTTTCGCCCATCTTTTCAAGCATCCCATGGTAGGGGATAGCGTTATCAGGTGTAATTTTAGTACCAAAGTACTTATTAGTATCGACATCTGCTTTGCAGGCGATTAGTCCAATGGCTAACAGTAGAATAAATATTTTTTTCATGATCTTTACTGGTTTTAATTGGCGTAAGCCAATAAATAATGGTGACAAAGGTAAGGAAAAGATTGTAGAGAAGATTAATTATTTTAAACAATAATGTCTACCTTAGCAGTCAGTATTGAGCGCCGTCAAAATAGGTTGAAAATATGATCTCTATCTGTATTCCGATTTATAATTATAATGTAACGGATCTTGTCACCCAGTTGTCTGAACAAATAGATCAATTAGATTGCTTAGCTGAAATGATATTAATTGATGATGGTTCTGCTGATGCGTTTCGAGCGCAAAACGAAGGGCTTTGTTCTACTAAAAAGTATATAAAGTTAGAAAAGAATATTGGTAGATCGGCCATTAGAAATTTATTCTTGAATTATGCGAAGTATGAGCACCTGCTTTTTTTGGATTGTGATGCGCTTATTCCTTCAGACTTTTTTTTAAGAAAGTATGTGGACGCCATAAAGAACTATCCCGATCCAGTATTCTGTGGGGGGAGAATCTATCCCGAAAAAAGACCTAATAGAAATAATTTACTTCGATGGAGATATGGGGTTAGAAAAGAAAGTCAACCTTATGCGGTTAGAAGTAAAAACCCGAATAGGTCTTTTATGACTAATAATTTTTTAATCCGAACGAAGGTTTTTGAGGCTATAAAATTTGACGAAAGTCTAGTTGGTTACGGACATGAGGATACGTTGTTTGGATTTGAATTAAAAAAGAATAATGTTCAGATTGTGCATATTGACAACCCAATACTAAACGGGGATTATGAAGAAAATGAAACCTATCTACACCAAACGGAAAAAGGAATAAGTAACTTGGTGCAAATGTTAAAGTATAAAAATTATGACAAGAACCTGATTGAAGATGTCACCCTATTGCGCACTTACTATAAGCTCTATACTTTTAGAAAACCTATAAAAATAGTATTCCGATTATGTAAGCCTGTGATTAAGTATTTTTTAGCTAAAGGATTTGTAAGTCTGTATTTATTTGATTTCTATAAATTAGGAATACTTACGGTAATAATGGGGAACGAAAGTTGATTTTACCAGGCACTCTATTTTTGCGCCCTTAGTCTTCTGCTTGCAATCTCTAAAGAATCCACAAATACTGAATGTAGCGCAACCTATGCCTTATAAAACTTTTTGCTTTTCCTCTGTCTAACCTTTATGCAGCATTCAAAATCGGTGTAAATCCTTTTTAGTCAGTCAGCTGCGTGTAATCCCTATTTTTTACTCTTCAAAGATGTATCGAATAATATTGGCACCCATTTGTAAGGCGAGCGTGCGCAAAGCTTCACTGTCCTTGTGTACTTCCCAATCCTCCCAGCCATCGCCCAAGTCACACTCGTAGTCATAAAAAGAAACGAGTCTTCCTTCCCACACTAGGCCAAAACCTTGCGCTGCTTTTTTATTGTGTTCATGGATTTTTGGCAAGCCATTTGGAAAGGCATATTTTTGATGAAATATAGGATGAGAAAAAGGTAATTCTACAAAGTCTATTTCTGGAAAAACCTTCTTCATTGCTACTCGAATAAATGGATCAATACCATAGTTATCCGATATGTGTAGGAATCCACCGCCTATCAAATAGTTACGTAAATTCTCTGCATCACTATCCGTGAAAATTACATTTCCATGCCCCGTTAGATGAAGAAATGGATAGCCAAAAATCTCTACACTGCCTACATCCACAGTTGCATAATCAGGATCAAAACTAGTCCCTAGATTCGAATTGCAAAAATTAGATAAATTTTTCAAAGCCGTGGGGTTGGCATACCAATCACCTCCACCACTATATTTGAGCAGAGCCATTTTTAGGGTAGGGGCTTGGGCTTGCGCCGAAAAAATGCCGAACGAAAGTAAAAGAACAAATAAAAACTTCATATTAAAGATGATTAGTCATGTAAAAATCTAAAAGCAGCCGCGACATATATTCCGGCTGTTTCGGTTCGAAGCCGACTCTTGCCCAAAGAAAGCCCAATAAATCCATTTTTGAGCGCAAGATCATACTCTACCGGAGAAAAGTCCCCTTCGGGTCCTATTAAAACGATAGTATTTCCTCCTTGTTTTGAAATGTCGGAAATATCTACCTGGGGGCCTTCGCCACAATAGGCAATGTACTTGTGTTCATATTTTTGCGCAAGCGAGGAAATAAATGCGGAATAGGGCGTTAAGTTAGCCAAAATCGGTAAAAAGGCACTTAAAGATTGCTTAGTTGCAGCCATGATGACCCTACGAAGCCTATCCACTCGGATGACTTTTCTTTCAGAATGTTGGCACAGAATAGGTATAATTTGATGGATGCCTAATTCAGTCGTTTTTTCTAGAAACCATTCCAAGCGATCCAAGTTTTTTGTGGGCGCGATGGCAATAGCCAATAGGTTAGCCTCGGAAGAATCAACTATTTCATCGACTAATACCACGCAATTTTTTTTATGGACTTCTTGAAAAGCACCTAGACCCACGCGTCCCTTTCCATCTATTAAACGGACTGGTTGCCCCTCTTTTTTACGCAATACTCGGGTAGCATGATGCGATTCATCTTGCGATAAATTGCATAAGCCTTCCTGAATTTCACTGCAATAAAAAGTATCCATTTATGTGATTTGATGCAAATGTAGTAAATAAACTAAGATAGAGAGGTCTTTTATTACGTCTAACTAGGGCCGAAGGATGAGGAACCTCGAAGACACAATCCGTGTCCCTTCCTCCTAACCCCTCCCTTTACAAAGGAATTAAAACGGTCACTTTCGTACCACAATTTCCATTATCAGACAATTCATTATCATCAATTCTTACTAGATCTTCTCGTTGATGTTTACTGGATAGATTGCTCAATCGGTCCAGGGTTATCTGGGTGCCTTTAGATTTGTGTAATTGTAATTCTGGGTCTTTGTTTTTGTTTTCTGCGGCATTTAGGCGACCCACTCCATTATCCGAAATAGTGCATCGAATGGTGTCGTCGTCGTATAAATCAAATTTGACCAAAATCATGCCTGCATCAAGACTTCGGAGACCATGTTCGATTGCATTTTCGACGTAAGGTTGTACGATCATAGAAGGGATCTCAAAATACTCGTCTTTCAGTTTGGGACTGACATGGATGGCATAATCCAATCGGTCTCTAAAGCGCAAATGCTTATTGATGTACAAATAATCTTCTAGGAAACTGATTTCTTTAGTCAAAGAAATGGTTTCTAATTCAGAGTAGTCTAGGCTTTTTCTAATGAGTTTTGCAAAGCTAGATAAGTATTTACTAGCATCGTCCTGATTGTTATGTGCAATAAAATTTTGAATAGAATTCAGTGCATTAAACAAGAAGTGAGGATTCATTTGTGCTCGTAATGCTCTGAGTTGCAATGCCTTAGCTTGGTATTCTAAAAATTGTATCTCTTTCTTTTTCTTTTCAGAACTATATTTGATGCTGAGTTCTCGAATGATTGTAGAATTGCTTTTTTCTTTTATGGCTTCTTCGTATTCTGATTTTTGGACTAGATATTCGTAAGCTATTTTGTAATGGCCATTGTCGGCATACAGCTTGGCGGATGCTTCAGATACATTGGCTAAAATTACTAATTCATTTCCTTTTTTGGCAAGTTCAAAGGCCTTTTGAAAATGACCAGAGGCATTGGCGTAGTCATTTGCTTGCGTATAAAGAATGCCTTTCCACTGCTGGATTCGGGCAAGATTGCCCGAATTATTTTCGGGATCTAATAAATAAACGGCTTCTGCTTTGTCATATAATTCTAATGCTCGATCACTCAACTTCATGTTAAACAAGCAGTGTCCCCAATTAGCAAAAGCAGCGGCACGTGCATTTTTATTTTGGTCGTTGGTGAATTGCAACGCCTTTTTGAAATAGCTGATGGCTTCCGTCGTATCTTCTAGCATGGCAAAGGCGCTTCCGGCACTTAAATAGTACCAGACTAATCGAGTTTTGAGCTCATGTTTGGTGCAGATGTCAATGGCTTGGATATAGGACTCTTTTGACTTGGAGGGGTTTTGCTCCTTATCATGTATTAGCCCTAAGCCACTGTGAATGATTGAAATGAAATAGTATTCTTTTGTCGATATTTCTGTTAAATCTTCAAACTGTTGGAGGGCATCTAGCAGCAAGCCGAAGGCTGCTGTATTTTGAGAAGTTTTATAATTTAAATACCCTTCTCGATAGGTTAGCTTGGCTTTTAATACAGGATTGGGATATTCCTTTAGCATTTGCTGCACCTCTGATATCAAATCTGCCGCTTGCTCTAGTTCATCACAATTCATGCAAGTGCCAATAAAATCAATCAGAAATTCCCCTTTGTTTTTATAAGTTCCTAATAAATCGAGGAGGGCTAATCCTTCACTAAATTTTTTGTAGGAGGATTCGTATTGATAATATTGATTGTCAAATAAGCCAGAATAGTGCAAATAGGTAAGTTGATTCACAACATCCGTCGGAGGAAGTATGACTTTTATTTGCGCAAGCGTCTCTTTCATCTGACTAAAATCAGAGAAAAGGTACTTGTCACAATCCCTAAAAAGCTCCACGAGCCGACTGTCTTCTAAGTTTAGAAGAGGGGAGGAGGATTTATTTAGGTGTTTGTGTTTTGGTGGCATTTTTGGAAAACCTACTGCGGAGTAGGCATTCCACAATAAGTAGTATTTTTTTTCTTTTTCTTACTTCTTGTTGAAGTAGTAGAATTAGATGTACTAACCGTTGATCCTTGACAATTATTGCTAATCGAGGATTTTTTTCTTCCAAGTTTTCCCATAGTATTGTAGTATGTTTCCGTTTTAGCCCAACATTAATTGGGCTTTCCAGACCCCAAATATATGATGATTATTTTTAATTTTTTGAGATAAAATGGAACAAATATGAATTCAAAAAAATATAAATATGTAATAAATTGTTTGTCAGTTAAATAGTGGAAATAAAATTAATACATTTTTATTTGTTGAATAGGTGGTTCTGTTTTATTTAAATATCTTGGATGGGCTATGAAATTCCAAATTTTTCCTAGCTTTGGTGTTTAGAAAAAGCAAACATGAAAAAAATAAAAAAATTTATTAGTACGACCTTGATTGGGGGCTTTGTGGTTTTATTACCGCTTGCCATCCTATTCCTCCTCATTAAATTCTTAATCGGTATCATTTATAAGATATTGAATCCGTTGTCTATGTTGTTACATAAAGCCATAGGGGTCGAATTATCAACAATGCCTTATGACGCGATTGCTTTTGGAATAGTGATTAGTATTTTCTTCTTTTTAGGTTTGGTGGTGCGGACTCGTATCGGCCAAAATCTTTTTGAACGTTTTGAAAATAGGTCTTTGGCTAAGCTACCGATGTATAGTGCCATCAAAAAAACCGTCCAACAATTCTCGGGCGTCCAAAAAATGCCGTTCTCAGAAGTGGTTCTAGTCGATGCTTATGGATCGGGCTTGTTAATGACTGGATTTGTGACAGATAAGCACCCAAATGGGCGTTATACTGTCTTTGTTCCGACGGCCCCGAATCCTACGAATGGCTTTGTCTTTCATGCGACAGAAGACCAAATTATACGGACGCCAGAGGTCTCAACGGAAGACGCGATGCGTACGATTATTGGTATGGGTGTAGGAACAGAGGGTGTTTTCGAATTTAGTAAACGAGATTACAAATTGAACGTCCGAGGACAAATTGAACGTCCGCAGGACAAACCCTTAAAACAAATTAAATAAATCCTTGATGCCCGGTGTCTTAGCGGACTGAAATCCTTCAGCATATTTAAAGCCAGAAGGTCGGCCCAGGTTTTGCGCACGTGCTTTGATGAAATCCAAGAAATCTTTTCCAGAAATGGGCGTTTGAGGTGCCGTAGAATTTGGGTCAAAAAATTGAGATTTATACGCAAGAATGAGCGCCATCTTTTCTTCAATGACCTCTGTAATGTCAAATACAAAGGCAGGTTCTAGGTGGTAGTCCTGAAGGTAATGAAAAACATTTTGTGGGCGCCATTTTTCTTGTAAGTGATTCTTGTAGGTGGTTTTGATTTTGGATAAACCTGCCAAAAAACACGCATCAGCTATTAACTTGCCTGCACGACCATGATCGGGGTGTCTATCCGAAAAAGCATTCGCTAGAACGATTTCAGGCCGCGTATAGCGAATGACTTCGATGATTTGCAGCAGATTCTCGCGATTGTGTTCAAAAAATCCATCCGCCATATCCAATTGAATCCGACATTCAGCTTTCAGGAGTTTAGCAGAAGTCATCGCCTCTTCAGTGCGAATGACGGCACTGCCTCTGGAACCTAATTCCCCTTTTGTCAAATCTAGTAATCCTACTTTTTTCCCTTGCTTTATGTGTTGCAATAGCGTACCACTACACCCCAATTCAACATCGTCAGGATGTACGCCAATGGCCAAGATATCAACTTTTAATCTTTTACTTGACATATTTTACCTCATAGGTGATAGGACAATGCTTGCGCAACATAAAGGCGACTCCACAATAGCGATCTAAGGACAAGTCAATGGATTTTTTTACTTTATCGGCTTTGGCTTCCGCTTTTTCTCCTTTGACCGTGTAAACCAAATGAATGGCTTTATAGTTTTTGGGATGTTCTTCTGTTAATTCCGCTTCCGCTGAAATTTCTAGACCATCATATTTTACCCGCATTTTATTCATTAAAGAAACCACATCCATGCCCGTACATCCAGTCAAAGCACTTAGTAGGAGTACTTTAGGGCCTGGTCCTTGGGGCTTCCCTTCCGATACACTGCCTTGAACCCGTATCGTGTGCTCTTTAATGTGACTGTCAAAAACTAAATCTTCTATCCAAACTGCTGTAATTTTATGTCCCATTTTTCTTTTATTAGTTGGAAAGATAAACGAAGCCAAGAGCTTTTAGTTTTTAGAAAATGGAGTTTGCTTGGACATTTGATGCGTTTGTAGCTTTGTCAGTAAGCAAACCAGAAGAGAGAGCTAGTGAAGCTCAGTTACCTGTCTTTGATGATGAAAATGACGTGATGGTACCTCAGTGATGCTTCTTATTTCTATTGCCAGTTTCTTTTCATGGCTTCCGCTTTTGTGTAATTAGGTTAGGCACAGTCAGAAAAGAAGAACAAGATATTTAGAAAAAAAACCTTATTTTTGCGAAAGCTATCCCACATAATGGAGGTCTTATCTAGCTGAGGACCAATAAAAAATCGACTATAAAATAAGCACATGGTACCTAATCGTTACTTTTTTAATCCAATAAAAATAAGTTTTTTACTCGGAATAAACGGCTTGATGACCATGATACTCATGGCTTATTCGCAGAATCCTCCTAAAGGAAAAACGGGAGCACCGGGTGAGACCACTTGTATGGCGTGCTATAATTTTAATGCAGGCTATGAAGGAACTCTATCTATTGAAGGACTGCCAAGTATCATCACTCCTAACGAAACCTACACCCTCACCGTAAAAGCGCAATCGACCGGGACCGCAGCTCCTGTACGTGGTGGATTTCAATTAGTGGTCATTGATTCTCTAACCCAAAAAAGCACTGGAACCCTCACCGTTACGGATCTTACGCACACCGGAACACAAACGAATACTCAATTGGAGCGAGAATATCTCAATCTTAAAGGGGCGCAGCTTTTTAATAATGATGAAGTAAGTTGGGAAGTAGAGTGGACAGCGCCCGCTTTGGAAGGTAAAATTTCGTTTTATGCGTCAGCAGTGATTGGAAATGGAGTCGGATCTGGAGGTGATTTGGTGAATGCCACCAAAACAATTCCGATTGTAGCGCCAGACGGTGAATTGGAGGTGGTCATAGATAACATCGTACTGCCTGCCTGTCATGGGGGCGCGGCTACCGCGTATGCTTCAGTCTCAGGCGGTACCGCACCTTATCAATATGCTTGGAGTAATGGAGAAACCACTGCGACGGCTTCTAATTTGACTGAAAATACCTATTACTTAACAGTCACGGATATAGATGGATTAGTTGGTTCGGCTACCGTAGTGATTGATGACCCAAGTCCGATTAATGTATCCACTTTCGTAACGCCCAATCAAATTTTTTGTGGGGATACGGTTGTACTTACAGCATCAGCTGTTGGGGGGACAGGTGCTTTGACTTTCGTTTGGGAAGGCGCCTTTGAAGATTCCTTGAGAGTGTCAGCACCTGGATTATATTGCGTAGTGGTGACAGACGAAAACGGTTGCACC